>CAMPIK010000569.1 GCA_946886325.1 uncultured Shinella sp. | reverse complement strand
AGATGACATGCGCCATGAACTGGTCGGCGACATGCGGGCGATCGCTCGGCGCAACAAGCATGTTGCCGCGCGACACCTCGATCTGGTCGTCGAGCACGATGGTGACCGCCTGGCCCTCGATCGCCGTTTCCAGGTTGCCGTCATGGGTGACGATTTCCTTGACGCGCGAAAGCTGGCCGGACTTGGCAACGGTGACGTCGTCGCCGACCGAGACGCGGCCGGAGGCGACCTGGCCGGAGAAACCGCGGAAGTCGAGGTTCGGACGGGTGACGAGCTGAACCGGGAAGCGGAAGGGCTTTTCCAGATAGTCGTTCTCGACCGGCACCGTTTCCAGGTGACCGAGCAGCGTCTTGCCCTTGTACCAGGGCATCTTGTCGGAATTCATCGTCACGTTGTCGCCGAAACGGGCGGACATCGGGATCGGCGTGATCGTCTTGAAGCCGAGGTCCTTGGCGAACTCCAGGTAGTCGGCGACGATCTTGTCGAAGACGGCCTGGTCGTGGTCGACGAGGTCGATCTTGTTGACGGCGAGCACGATGTGGCGGATGCCGAGCAGCGATGCGATGAAGGAATGGCGGCGCGTCTGGCGCAGGATGCCCTGGCGGCTGTCCACGAGCACGATGGCAAGATCGGCCGTCGAGGCGCCGGTCGCCATGTTGCGCGTGTATTCCTCGTGGCCGGGCGTGTCGGCGACGATGAACTTGCGCTTGGAGGTCGCGAAGAAGCGGTAGGCGACGTCGATCGTGATGCCCTGTTCGCGTTCGGCCTCGAGACCGTCGACGAGCAGTGCGAAGTCGATGTCTTCGCCGACCGTGCCGTGCTTGGCGCTGTCGCGCTCGAGGGCCGCGAGCTGGTCTTCGAAGATCAGCTTGGTGTCATAGAGCAGGCGGCCGATCAGCGTCGACTTGCCGTCATCGACGGAGCCGCAGGTGAGGAAGCGCAGCAGCGACTTCTTCTCCTGGTCGGCCAGGTAGTCGAGCATGTCACCGGTGATGTCGGGGGAAACGGCGGCGGTCATCAGAAATATCCCTCACGCTTCTTCTTTTCCATCGAGCCGGCTTCGTCCTTGTCGATGAGGCGGCCCTGGCGTTCGGACGTGCGCGCCGTCAGCATTTCGCGCACGATGTCCTGAAGGCTGTTGGCGTCGGATTCGATGGCGCCGGTCAGCGGGTAGCAGCCGAGCGTGCGGAAACGCACGAGACGTTCCTCGACCTTGTCCTGCTTCGTCAGCGGCATGCGCTCGTCATCGACCATGATGAGCATGCCGTCGCGCTCGACCACCGGCCGCTTGGCGGCGAAGTAGAGCGGCACGATCGGGATGTCTTCCTTCATGATGTACTGCCAGATGTCGAGCTCGGTCCAGTTGGACAGCGGGAAGACGCGGATCGATTCGCCCTGGCCGACGCGGGTGTTGTAGGTCTTCCACATTTCCGGGCGCTGGCTCTTCGGGTCCCAGGCGTGCTGGTTGTTGCGGAAGGAGAAGATGCGCTCCTTGGCGCGCGACTTTTCCTCATCGCGCCGCGCGCCGCCGAAGGCTGCGTCGAAACCATATTTGTCGAGCGCCTGGCGAAGACCGAGCGTCTTCATCACGTGCGTGTGCACGTTGGAACCGTGCGTGAAGGGGCCGATGCCGTCGCGCACGCCGTCCGGATTGATATGGACGAGCAGGTCGATGCCGAGCTTGGCGGCCATCGCGTCGCGAAATGCGGTCATCTCGCGGAACTTCCAGGTCGTGTCGACATGCAGGAAGGGGAAGGGCGGCTTTGCGGGATAAAAGGCCTTCATCGCCAGATGCAGCATGACCGACGAATCCTTGCCGATCGAATAGAGCATCACCGGGTTGGTGAACGTGGCGGCGACTTCCCGGAAGATGTGGATGGCCTCAGCTTCCAGCCGCTGAAGATGGGTAAGTGACATAAGCTGCGCTTAACTCCGTGAAGGGTCTTCGGACGTGTCTAGTCTTTGCGAAAATCGACCCTGCCTTTATTGTTTCCGTTTCATGAAAGCAACCTTTTCCCGGAACGACCCCCGTTTGGCCGGGAAAATCCGGTATCGCAGTGCAAAAAAGGCACAAGGGGCGCGGCGGCGGCGAGGCGCATTCGCGGGCCGTTCGGCTGTGCCTCGCCACTCATCCGTTCAATCGGCATTTGACTGTTCCAATGCGAAAGCGGCGTGCAATGACGCAAACGGGGCGTGGCTGAACCAGCAAATGGCGGAAATGGACCACCACTGTTCGCTCCGATGGCTTTCCCGCGCCGCGCATTCTCAATAGCATCTTTCCGTCGTCGTTGGTCATGATCCGGCCGGTCGAGATGTGCGGCGTCTTCCAATTCCATTCCTCCCTGCCTTCGCAAGGGACGCGGACGCGTACCCGACTATGGAGATCGCCAAATGAAAAGTCATGCCAGAGTCGTCGTCATCGGCGGGGGTGTCGTCGGTTGCTCGGTACTCTACCATCTGACCAAGTTCGGCTGGACGGACGTCGTGCTCGTCGAGCGGTC
>CAMPIK010000568.1 GCA_946886325.1 uncultured Shinella sp. | reverse complement strand
GCGGCGCGCAAGCAGATCCACGCGGTCATGATCGCCGCGATGCACACGCCGGAAAGCGATTTCCTCGCGACCTTCATCAACCAGACGGGTGACCTCGCAACCGGCTCGAAGGCGGCAGCCGACCTCATGGCGGCCATCGCGGCCGGCGATATCCGGCCGGAGGGCGAACTCGACCGGGCCTGGCTTCTCGTCTATCGCTCGCTGCGGACCAGCTTCGAGCCGGGCCGGCTGGATGCGACGCTCGACAGCGTCTCGTCCTTCGTGCGCCGGCATCCGCGGACGCTCGGCGCGACGACGGTCCGCGACATGATCGACTGGCTGATCGCGACCGACGCCCTGACGGCCTATGTCAAGGGCGACACCGGCGACCTGCCGGAAATGCCGGCCGATCTCGGCGCAAAATTCCGCGACGTCTGGCCGATCTGGATTGACATGGCCAAGGCGATCCGGAGCGCTCCGCTCGCAGGTTTCGCCGATGACCGGGTGCGGGGGCCGATCGTCGCCGAACTGCTGCATGCGGCGGGAGACAGCGCGCGGCTCACCGATTTCATCGGTTCGGTTAAGGACACGGAGATGAAGGTCGCGCTCGCCAACGACTTCGCCGGGCGGCTCGACCGCGGCTGCGCCTCCTACATGTATCACAAGGGGGAAGCCATGTTGCTGGGCGGCCTGCCGATCTTCAAGCTCGACGGCCTGAAATAGCAAAACCGGAGCCTTTCGACCCCGGTTTGCAAAGACTTTCAATGCCTTCTCACGAAGGCTGAATAAAGTGAATCAGCCGACGATCTCGGTGCCGGAGAACCAGTAGGCGATCTCTTCGGCAGCCGTTTCCGGAGCGTCCGAGCCGTGCACGGAATTTTCGCCGATCGACAGGGCATGAACCTTGCGGATGGTGCCTTCGTCGGCGTTGGCCGGGTTGGTAGCGCCCATGACTTCGCGGTTCTTGGCAATGGCATTCTCGCCTTCGAGAACCTGGACGACGGTCGGGCCGGAGCACATGAACTCGACCAGTTCGCCGAAGAACGGACGCTCCTTGTGCACGGCGTAGAAGCCTTCGGCCTCGCGGCGGCTCATCCAGACGCGCTTCGACGCGACGACGCTCAGGCCCGCATCTTCCAGCATCTTGGTGATGGCGCCGGTCAGGTTGCGCTTCGTCGCGTCGGGCTTGATCATCGAAAAGGTGCGTTCAATCGCCATGGTCTCATTTCCCTGGGTTTTGGTGAAAGTGGCGGTTCAATAGCCGCCAATTCCGGGCAAAACAAGGGGGTGGCGGCGAATGCGGGGCAGGCCCCGCATAGTTTCACGCAGCCGTCATGCGCCGTCCGACACCCTCGTAGAGATCGAGCAGCCGTTCGAACCATTCGCTGACCGGATCGTCCGCTGCCAGAACCCGCGTCGGCGACGTCGTGCGCAGCCATTGCAGCGCGCCGAAGACGATATAATCCGCAAAGAGCGGCGTCTCGCCGCCGATGAAGGGCTGGAGTTTCAGCATGTTGCGCAGCGGCTGCAGACGCTTGGCGAAGCCCTCGACCTCGGCCGCGCCCTGCTCGGCGATCGCCTCCAGCGGCGTACCGAGCCTTTCCTCGCGGCTGCGGCGGAAATAGCTCTGGTCCTCCGGCGCCAGCAGATTGTGAATGTCGAGGATCGCGATGCGCGTCACGGCCATGTGCAGCGCCGATTGCGACCAGCTTTCGACGAAACGGGCCATCGCCTTGCCGCCCTCGCCGCCGAAGAGCGACGGTGCATCCGGATAGGCGTCTTCGAGATAAAGCGCGATGGCGAAGCTGTCGGAGACGAGATTGTCGCCGTCGCGCAGCAGCGGCACCGTCTTCGTGGCACCGCCCTCGATCGCCGGAATGCCGGTGAAGGGCACCGGCGCCGTCTCCCAGGCAAGCCCCTTGTGGGCCAGCGCCATGACGACCTTCCAGACATGGGGCGAAAACTGGCGGGCGGGGTCCTCGCCGCAGAGCGCATAGAGCAGACGGGTCATGAAAGTCCTCACAATTGTTTGGCGTCGCGCCATTCCAGCCGATCACGGAGCGGGATACAAATCACATAATTTCATGAATGGCATTCCGGCGCCGCATCGCCGCCCGCGCTATAGTGGCGGCCTGTCCAATCGGGAGAACCGCCATGCACCATCCCTTCCGCATGTTCGCCGCCTATAACGAATGGGCGAACCGTATGCTCTACCAGGAGGTCGCCACGCTGACCGACGCCGAGTTCCGCGCCGACAAGGGCGCCTTCTTCGGCTCGCTGCACGGCACGCTGAACCACATTTTGGCGGCCGACCGCATCTGGCAGAAGCGCTTCACCGGCACCGGCGACGCGCCGACGGCGCTCGACGCGATCCTGCACGACGACTTCGCCGGCCTGCAGGCCGCACGCTGGGCCGAGGACGACCGCATCATCACCTGGATCGAGGGCCTCCGCGAGACCGATCTCGCCAGGGAGATCACCTACACCCCGCTGACCAACCCGACCGTCATCACCCACCCGCTC
>CAMPIK010000567.1 GCA_946886325.1 uncultured Shinella sp. | reverse complement strand
CAGAAGACGGCATACGCGATAGGAGTCCGTCTCGTGGGCTCGGAGATGTGTATAAGGAGACAGGGCTTTCGCCGCCGTCGCCCGCCATGCCTACCCAAACGCCGCATTTCCGGCGCCGATGACCGGCGAGACGGGAGTTTCTCCGCGCGCGTCCGTCGCCGCTGACGCCCAGCTCGCGAAAGGCGTGATCGTTGAGGATGGCGCGGTCGTTTCACCTGGAGTTTCGATCGGTGCCGGCAGCATCGTGGCGCCTAACGCAGTGATCGGCCCCAACTGCCAGATAGGGCGCGGAAGCTATGTCGGCCCCGGCGCCAGCATCCAGGCTGCGCTCATCGGCGATCGTGTCATCATCCACGCGGGAGCACGGATCGGCACTGACGGGTTCGGTTTCGTGCCGGGACGCGGCGGGCTCGAGAAGGTGCCGCAGATCGGCCGCGTCGTGATCCAGGACAATGTCGAGATCGGCGCGAACACCACGATCGACCGCGGCGCGCTCGGCGATACCGTGATTGGCGACGGCACCAAGATCGACAATCTCGTGCAGATTGCGCACAACGTGAAAATCGGCCGCTGCTGCGCGATCGCGGCGCATTGCGGCATCTCCGGCACAGTCACCATCGGCGATTTCGTGATGCTCGGCGGCAGGGTCGGCGTCGGCGACCACTTGACCATCGGAGATGGAGCGCAGCTTGCGGGAAACAGCGGCGTGATGAATAACGTGCCTGCCGGCGTCCGCTGGGGCGGATTTCCCGCGCAGTCGGGCAAGCGTTGGCTGCGGGAGGTTTCCACGCTACGCAAGCTGGCCGCGGGCAACAGGAAGGAAGATGGCGATGACTGACACGGCAGGCGCGACGCTCGACGCCGTCGACATCCAGCGGCTGCTCGAACTGCTGCCGCACCGCTACCCCTTCCTGATGATCGACCGCATCGTCGATATCGATGGCGACAGGGCCGCGACGGGCATCAAGAACGTCACCATCAACGAACCGCATTTCCTCGGGCATTTTCCAGGCAAGCCGGTCATGCCCGGGGTGCTCATCGTGGAAGCGATGGCGCAGACGGCCGGCGCGATCTGTCTTCATGCGATGGGCAGCGGCCAGCCGTCGCTGGTCTATTTCATGACGATCGACAAGGCCAAGTTCCGCAGGCCCGTCGTTCCCGGCGACCGCCTCGAGATCAGGGTCGTGAAAGACCGCCAGCGCGGCAACATCTGGCGCTATGTGTCGGAAGCCAAGGTGGACGGGGTGAAAGTCGCCGAGGCCGAGATTTCGGCCATGATGACGCCGACCGTGGCGGCCTGACCCCTGATGGCCGAAACCAACATTCATCCCACCGCGATCGTTGATAAGGGCGCGCAACTCGGCGCCGGCGTCAACATCGGTCCTTTCTGCACAGTCGGCCCGGAGGTCGTTCTGGGCGATCGGACAAGGCTTATCAGCCATGTGGTTCTGATGGGCGCGACGACGCTGGGAGAGGATTGCACGGTCTATCCGAACGCCGTGCTCGGCGGCCCGCCTCAGAACACCAAGCACAAAGGCGGGCGCACGACGCTGGAGATCGGCCGCAACTGCACGATCCGCGAAGGCGTGACCTTCCACCTCGGCACCGATACGAGCCGCGGCAAGACCACTGTCGGAAACGACGGCAACTTCCTGGCCTACTGTCACGTTGCGCACGACTGCGACATCGGCAACAACGTCACCATGGCCAATGGCGCGCTGCTTGGCGGTCATTGCGAACTGGGCGACCATGTGATCATGGGCGGGATGACGGCGGTTCACCAGTTCACGCGGATCGGACATCACGCCTTCATCGGCGGCGGGTCGGCGCTCGGCGGCGACGTCATTCCGTTCGGCATCGTCTCGGGCAACCGCGCCATGCTGCGCGGCCTCAACGTCGTCGGCATGAAGCGCGCCGGCATGGCCCGTTCCGACATCCTCAATCTGCGCAAGGCGGTGCGGACCATCTTCAAGCCAGGCAACGAGGTGACGGCCAATCTGGAGGAGGCCCGGCAGGAGTTCGCGGGTTCCGCACTGGTGGCCGAGGTCATCGAGTTCATCGAGAACCGTGGAAAGCGCTACCTCTGTGTACCGCCGCTTGGCACCGGCGGTGATCCGGATGATCAGTTCTAACGGGCCGGTCTCGCTGCGGACCGGCGACCGCGTCGGGCTGATCGCTGGCGCCGGCACGCTTCCGGCAGATGTCGCCGAAGTGCTTGCCCGGACCGGCTTCCCACCCTTCGTCGTCATTGTCGAAGGCGATGGCGAGGCGACGGAACGGCTTGCCGCTTTTCCCCACCGGCGGATGCCGATCGAGGACTTCGCGTCCTTTCTTCCCCTGATGCAGGCCGAAGGCGTCAGCCACGTGGTCATGGCCGGATCGGTGACCCGTCGCCCCCGACTTGCCGCCGTGCCCTGGGGCATACGGCATCTGCGCCTCTTGCCCCGCGCAGCGCGCGCGCTGCGCGGGGCAAGAGGCGCAGATGCCGTATGCCCCAGGGCACGGCGGCAAGTCGGGGGC
>CAMPIK010000566.1 GCA_946886325.1 uncultured Shinella sp. | reverse complement strand
GATAGATAAGCTGCGCCGTCGGCTTTCCGGCCGCAACCAGCAGCCGCGCGCCCTCGAAGGTCAGCTTCTCGTCGGACAGATCAGGCAGGGTGAAGTTCACGCCGACTGCATCGCGCAGCCATGTCGTGATATGGGCCGCCTCGGAGGCGGGCACTTCGACCAGATGGCGGTTCTGGCGCGAATAGATGCGGTGATAATCGGCGATCTCGTCGAGCCAGGTCCTGTCCGCCGCGACCTGCAGGGGTGCTTCTGCCGTCCGGCTGCCGGCGGAGATATAGCCGATCGCGCCGCCGACGATGAGCAGCAGGAGCGAGGCGGCAAGCGACCCGGCACGGTACCACGGGCGGCTGCCCGCGCCGCCCTTCGGCGTGATCGCCGCAAAGGAGGAGGCCGGGGTGTCGTCATTATCCGGCGCCTGCCGGATGCCGCGAACGAGCGTCAATGGCACGGGTTCGTGCAGCATCTCCTCGAAGGCCTGGCGTCCGAATTCGCTGCCCGCTTTCAGGCGTTCGAAGAGCGTCCTGACCTTCTCGTCCTTCGCGATGATCGCCTCGATCTCGCTGACCTCGGTGTCCGGCAGTTGACCGTCGAGATAGGCCGAAAGCCGGATTTCAAGCGGCAATCCCTGAGTGCCCTCAACCATCAGGACCTCCTCCCGGCTTCATCGCCGACCATGGCCGCGAGACGAATGCGCGCCGTCGAAAGGCGGCTCATCACCGTGCCGATGGGAATTCCGAGAATATCCGCCGCTTCGCGATAACTGTGGCCCTCGACATTCACCAGAAGGAACACACTGGAAAGCCCTTCGGGCATTGTCATGATCATCTTGTGCAATTGTTTGGCATAAACCGCCTTGTCGGCCGCCGCCTCGATATGGAGGTCGTCCTGCTCGGCAGCATCAACAGTTCCCGAGCCCGTGCGGACCTTGCGCTTCCTGATTTCGTCCACCCAGAGATTGCGTGTCATCGCATATATCCAGCTTTCCAGCCGTCCTTCCCCGTTCCACAAGTGGCTGCGGGTGATGGCGCGTTCGCAGGCTTCCTGGACGAGATCGTCGGCGTCGCTGGCGTTTCGCGTCAAAGTCATTGCAAATCGGCGCAACTTCGGCAGCATATTGACCAATTCACGCCGGAACTCGTTCGATTCTGCCGTTGGACGCATTGCTTTTCCGAGGAAACGTTCACTATCAGATTTTTATTCGTCGCGAGTTCGGGCGCCGACGGCTGATATGAAACATTTATTTCCCGGTTCGCAAGCGCGAACGACGGAGAAGGCGCAGTTTCCCGCGCCTGTCTCGCTTGTCGTGGGCTGCTCCTCCTGCAGATCCCGATGCCGCTGGAATGGTATTCTCATGCGATCCTGGGGCCACCGGCCAGTTCGGCCGGCGGCCTGTCCCCGTCAGTAGCTGGTGCGCTCGCCACCGATCGTCTGAAGCAGGGCCTGATAGGCCCAGGTCTTCTCGCCGCCGCGGTCGCGGATCTCGACGAGCTGGACCCGTGCGCCATCGACATCGCCCTGCTCGAACAGCGCCTGCCCCATGTAGGAGCGAGCGAGGATGTAGTTCTCGTCCGCCTGGAGCGCCTTGCGGTAATACTGCATGCCGAGTTCGACATTGCCGAGCTTGCGGTTGTTGTAGCCGAGATAGTTGAGGATGCGCGGATCGTCCTGATTGCGTGCCGCCTTCAGCGCCCGGAGCGCATTTTCATGCTGGCCGGCATAGGCAAATTCGCGGGCGGCCTCATAGAGAATGTCGTCCGGCGTCAGCTCAGACTTCTTCTCTTCTTCCGGCTGGGCAGCCGGTGCCGTATCCGTCGCCGGGTCCGCTTCCGGTGTCGCCTCTGCATCCGGTGTCGCTTCCGCATCCGTCGCCGGTTCGGCGGCGATCGATTCCGGCGTCACGCACTCCTTCTTTTCCTCGTTCCAGACGTTGCCGTCCGTGCAGGTCGTCGTCGTTTCGGTCGCGACCGGCGGCGTCGTGGTGTCTGCGTCGGCGGCGTGAACGAGGCCGGCCGGCAGGGCCGTCATCGTCAAGGCGGTGCAGAACGAAAGCAGCGTGTTTCTACGGATCGTCATTGTCGGTCCTTCCTTCGGGTGCGGATTGGAGGCAGTCAATCGGACAGGCTCGGCGTTCATCGACGGCGACCCCTCTGTGCCGGATCGATACTCGCTCTAATCAAATTCGACGGATTGCCACCGCGGTTTATTCTAGAAACGTGTCGTTTCCGCGAGCGCCAGGGACATTCCGTCCGCAGTCAGCGCATAGCGCTCCCGCATCAGGTTCCACTGGCCGGGACCGCCCGAGATCGAGAACATGTTGTAGGCGGCAGGCGGCTTGTGCCCGCCCGGCCCCTGCGAGGCAGAGGCGATGCCGACGACGGGCACCTGCTTCGTCTGCCCGCGCAGCCAGTGCACGGTGTTGAGATGGGTATGGCCGTGCAGCACGAGCTCCGCGCCGCCCGACGAGATCGTCGCGCCGAAGCGCCGGATGCCGATCATGCGCTTGTGCATGCTGGTGGCGCCGCGGATCGGCGGATGGTGGATCAT
>CAMPIK010000565.1 GCA_946886325.1 uncultured Shinella sp. | reverse complement strand
AACGCTACACGTCGATGTTCCAGACCTTCGTCGATTCGCTCAACAACCAGATCGCGGCGCAGAACACGCTGATCAACAAGCTGACGATCGATACCGAGCAGCGCATCGTGCTCTACAAGGCGCTGGAAGACTCGCTGAAGACCGCCGCCCAGCAGGACGTGGCGCACAAGATCAATACGCTCGGCTCCCAGGTCGATACGGCGGCGGAAGAGACCATGGCCGGCATCGGCTCGGCGGCCCAGCGCCATATCGGCGACCTTCTCGAAATGCACGAGAAGAACATGCTCTCGACGCAGGACATCCAGCGCCGCAAGAAGCTCGCCGACGACGCCTTTGCCCGCCGTTTCCAGGCGGTGATGGACAAGCACAACGCCGCCAACTACGTGAAGTCGTAGGCCGCGGCGTTTTCATTTCTTCCGAGCGCGGGAACACTCCCGCGCTTCCCCCATCCGCCGAGGTATGCGTCCCGTGACAATCGCCGTCGACGATCCCGTCAGGCAGTATTTCTCCACCATTCGCTCGGCGCTGAGCGGCTTCGAGATATTCCTGTCCGACCGCAATTCGCCACTCTACCAGCATGGCGTGATCGGCGAGGTGGTCATTCCCTATCTCGCCCGCCTGAAGGCGTCCTTTGCCTGCTGGGAGAACCGCATCGGCTTCGTCCAGCATTTCCGCATCTCGCGGGCCGAAAGCGGCTTTCCGGTCTTTCAGAACGTGCTGGAACTGGAAAACGATCGGCAGAGCGCCGAAAAGCGGCTTGCCGCGATCCCGCAGGCGGACGACCTTCGGTCCGAAATGGCGGACTTCATCCTCCGGCATAAGGCGCTCCCAACCGAACTCCAGACCCGCATGGCGGAGCGCATCTATCTGGAGCAGATCGGCAAGGGTGACATCTTTTCGCCCTTCGTGATGCCGGAAACGCTGCGCGTCGCGGTCAATCCCAAGACCATGCGGCCCTATTACGTGGTCTGCTGGGGCGCCTTCGACGGCACCAGCACCCTGCCGATGGTCTATATGGCGACGATCGAGGACTCGACGGAATCGATCGTCCAGATGCTGGTGACGGCAGGCGGCAAGCTCAACGACGATGTCGAGATCCCGCTGCCGGTGGGCGGGCTGCTCAATCCCGAGCTTGCCAGCCGCTTCGACGATTTCGCGCTGAAGAACAGCGCCTATTCGCTGACGCCGGTGACGATCGCCACCAACATGGACAAGGATTTTCCGACGCTGCATCCCAAGCAGTTGCGCCGCTTCGTGCTCGGGCCGTTCTATTCCGCCGGCATCACGGAGAATAACGACAAGGTCAGTTCGATCCTCTCCAAGGTCCGCAAGCGCGACAATGCCTGGCTTTTGACCTGGACGGTGCAGGAGGTCTTTTCCAAGGCGGAACGGCCGGCGCAGAAGGGCTTCTGGAGTTCGACCCCGGCGCAGGAAGCCTTCCATATCGACACCGACAATCTGGAAGCGGCCCGCATGGGCGTCAGCGCCTATGAAAAACACGCGCTGGTGCCGCACGACGCCTACCAGGCGCTCTATGCCTCCGGCGATGCGGCCGCGATTTTCGGCGACTACAAGGTGCATGTGATTTCGGGCAACCAGGTGATCAGCGAGGTCTGACGAGATGAGCCTCAATACCGGTCTGACGACGATCCACGAGGACGACATCGCCAAGCATATGGCGACGGCGCAGTCCATGGTGACAAAGCTCGTCATCCTCGAAACCGACGACGGCAAGGCCGGCACCGCGCTGGCCGGCACCGGGCGCCGCTTCGTCTCGACGGTCTCGACCGGCGGGGCGCGGCGCACCCGCGAGGTGGAACTGGCAAGGACGATCCAGTCGGTGCGCGCGAGCGACCCGCTGCTGTCGCCGTCGCAGCATGCCGCACTCTATCGGGCGCGGCGGGGCGTGCAGATCGCGCTTGCGGTCACCGACGTTTTCTCGCGCCAGACCAATCTTGAAGGGTTGCAATCGCGCAACCTGACTGCGCCGCTTGCCGGCGACGAGGCGAACCAGTTCAAGGCGCTGCTATCGGCCTCGGCCTATGTCGCTGCCTTCACCTTCGCCGCCTATCTCGCCGCGACGCTGCCCGGCGAGGGCGAGCCCGTGGAGGACGGCGACGAGCCGGACTATCTGTTCGACACGCCGCAGGATGCGCTGAAGAGCATGCTGTCGGCGCTCGACAAGACGATTTCAGGCGCGCCGGACGATCAGGCGCTGGTCAGCCGGGCGCGCGCCTTCGCCCGCGTCGCCATCGAGGGGCTGATCGGCCGCAAGGCCCGCTTCACGGGGCTCGCGAGCTTCGAGAACGTCCATATCCGCATCGAGCAGGACGATTTCACGCTGAACGGCTTCGACGTGGCGCCCGGCCAGAAGCGCAAGCCGCTGTCGATGACCTTCAAGAAGCCGACCGACATCGTCGGCAACCACATTGCCAAATACCAGGCGATGCGGCTTGCCAAGATGCTGATGGCCTACGATTTCGAGCGGCAGATGAACCCCTTCGTCGAGCTTGGCGGCTTCCTCTTCACCTTCATCGGCGACGGC
>CAMPIK010000564.1 GCA_946886325.1 uncultured Shinella sp. | reverse complement strand
CGGAGGTGCTGCATGTCAGCGACCGCATCATCGCCATGTACCGCGGCCGCATCACGCGCACATTCACGTCCGACGAGGTCAGCGAGGACAGCCTGATACAGGCCATTTCCGGAATTGAGACCCAGTTGCAAGCGCCGTCCGCAGACCTTCAGACCATTTCAGGACCCGTGTAGCCGCCTTGCAGCGCCCGGTGGCGGCCTTCCAGCAGAATACGGTTGGCTGCCTGCCGATCCGCCGGCTGGCGGATTTTTCCGCCGGCCGGTAGTCCCGGCAGCTCGGACCGGCCGTCGCCTCAGGACATGATCAGGCCGCCGTCGACATTGATCGTCTGGCCGGTGATATAGGCGGCGTCCTTGGAGGCGAGGAAGGCGACGAGGGCGGCGACTTCGGCGGGCGTGCCGGCGCGGCCCATCGGGATGCCCTCCACCCATTCGGCCATCAGTTCGCCGGGGCCGTAGTCGCCCAGCATCTCGCCCCAGACGCGGTCGTTGTAGTCCCACATCTCGGTGTGGATGATGCCGGGGCAGATCGCGTTGACGGTGATGCCCTCGCGGGCGAGTTCCTTGGCAAGGCTCTGCGTCACGCCGACGACGCCGAACTTGGATGCCGCATAATGCGGCGTGTAGATGAAGCCCTGGCGCGCCTGTCCGGACGCCGTATTGACCAGCCGGCCTTTCGTGCCGCTGGCGCGAAAACGGCGGATCGCCTCCTGGCAGCAGAGGAAGACGCCCTTGGTGTTGACGTCGAGGTTGAGGTCCCACTCGCGCTCGGTCAGGTCTTCGACTTTGGCAATGGTGATGACACCGGCATTCTGCACGGAGACGGAGAGCGTGCCGAGCTTCGCCTCGACCTCGCCATAGGCCTCCCGCACGGCCTTCGCGTCGGTCACGTCGAGCGCAAGCCCGAGCACCTCGGCGCCGGTTTCCGTGGCAAGCGCTTCGGCCGAAGCCGGCGTGTCCTTCTCGATCGCGGCAATCGCGACCTTCGCGCCTTCCTCGGCGAAGCGCCGGGCGATGCCGCCGCCGATGCCCTTGTTGCCCCCCGTGACGAAAACGGTATGGCCTGCAAAACGTCTCATGGTCTTTCCTCCATAATGCGCAGCAGGCCGTGGCTCGATCCCCGCAGGAGATCAGGCCGTGAGCCGTGCTGCCGTGAACTTGTCGGTGACAAGCACATCGACGACACCCAGCTTCAGGGCGCCGGCAATGGCCTGCGTTTTCGATTCTCCGCCGGCAAGCGCCATGACGCGGTCGGCCCTCTTCAGGTCTTCCAGCGAAATGCCGATGACGCGGTCGTTGAGCGGCGTCTCCACCGGCCTGCCGGCCTCGTCGTAGAAGCGATAGGAAATCTCGCCGACCGCGCCGGCCTCGTGCAGCATCGCCATTTCCTGCTTGGAAAACGTGTTGCCCGACCGGGCGAGCAGTTCCGACGGTTCCACCGCGCCGATGCCGACGATGGCGAGGCTCAGGCGGCCGAAGAGATCCATCGTCTCGCGCACGACCGGGTCGGCCAGCATGACGAGCTTTGCCTCGCGCGACGAGGTGATGCCCTGGACGAGCAGCAGGCGAGGTTCGCCGCCCGTCAGCTTGGCGAGCCGCGCCGTCAGTTGCGTCGCGTGGGTCTGGACCGAGGCGTCCCCCATGCCACCGAGGATCTGCACGACATATTTCGCCTTGGCGCTCTTCAGCGGATGGATGTTGTCCACCATGCGCAGGATCGTCTGGCTCCAGCTCGAGACGCCGATGATCTCGTCCTGCTGCAGCGTCACCTCGAGGAAATGGGCCGCCGCCTCGCCGATGCGCGCCATGATCGCGCCGTCGCGATCCTCCGAACAGTCGATGACGATCGCCTCGGTCAGGTGATAGCGGTCGCGCAGCGCCGTCTCAAGATCGGCGAAGGTGCCGGGCGGCGGAATGACCGTGGTGCGCACGATGTCTTCCTGCTCGGCCCGCTTGAGCATGCGCGAAACGGTTGCCTGCGACATGCGCATGATGTCGGCGATCTCCGCCTGCCGCTTGCCCTCGACATGGTACATCTGTGCAACTCTGGCGATCAGCCGCAGCTCGTTGAGCCGTCCCATGGGATCCTCCGGTGGTGAATTTTTATTCACTCATAGTTGAAGGAACCGGGACGGTCGAGCGGTAGATTGCGTCCTGCCAGACGGCGAGGCGCTGCGGCGTGTCGCGGCCGCGCGGCGCGATCCGATTTCCGGCGCGCGGCAGGGCGGCGATGGCGGCAAGGTCCGGCCAGACACCGAGCGAGAGGCCGGCGAGATAGGCAGCGCCGAGCGCCGAGGCCTCCGGCGCGTCGCACTGGATGACGGCATGGTCGAGCGTGTCGGCGACGCACTGCATCAGGAACGTGTTCTTGCTCGGTCCGCCGTCCGCATAAAGGCGACCGAGCGGCACCGGCGATTGCGCCGTCATCGCCCGGAAGACGTCATGGACCTGGAATGCCATCGAATCCGTCACCGCACGGGCCATCTGGGCGCGGCTGGTGTTGAAGGTGATGCCGGAGAAAAGCGCCCGTGCATCGTCCTGCCAATGGG
>CAMPIK010000563.1 GCA_946886325.1 uncultured Shinella sp. | reverse complement strand
GGCGTGTAGACCTTGAGACCCTTGTCCTTGAAGAACTGCTCGAGTTCGACTTCCAGCGCGAGTTGCTTCTGGCGTGCCGATTCCGCAGCGTCGTCGGCCGCCTTCTGCACGGTCGCCTGCTGTTCGGGCGTCAGGCCGTCCCAAGCCTTCTTGGAGAAGGCGATGTAGTTCAGGTCGACGAGATGGCTGGTCAGCACGATCTGCTTGGTGACCTCGTAGAACTTGGAGTCCCGGTTGGTCGGCAGCGGATTGTCCTGCCCGTCGATCGCGCCGGTCTGGAGCGCGGTATAGATTTCCGTGAAGGCGGTCGGCACCGGATTGGCGCCGAGCGACTTGCCGAGGAACTGCCAGGCGTCGGTGCCGGGCATGCGCAGCTTGACGCCGGCGAGATCGGCAGGCGTCTTGATTTCGTTTTCGGTGCGCAGGTTGAGCTGGCGGCGGCCGAGATACATGACGGCGAGCAGCTTTACGCCAAGCTCGTCCTCGACCTTCTTCTTCATCGGCTCCATGAAATCGGCCGCGAAGACCTTCTTCTGGTGCTCGGCGTCCTTGTGCAGGTAGCCTGCCGTGAAGATCGAGAATTCCGGGAAGATCGTCGCCAGTTCCTGGGCGGACGCAATGCACATTTCGAGGTTGCCGCGGGCGATCGCCTCGAGTTCGGTACCCTGCTTGAAGAGTTCGGCATTCCAGTGCGGCTCGAGCGTCGCGAATTCGGCGACGGCGGGGCCGAAGATTTCCGTCATGGCGACGGCGCGCTGGTCGGTGGGCGTTGCCGGCGAGGACAGGCGCAGTGTCACCTTCTCCTGGGCACGGGCGGCAGACAGTTGAAAGCCGAGACCGGCGGACAGCACGCCGGCTGCGGCAGCACCCAAAAGGGCGCGGCGGCGGAGTTCGATGGTCATAGAGGCTCCTCCCTGAACGTAATGACCTTTGCCGGCACGCGGCCGGATGCCGGACAATGGCACAAAGGCCTGCGGCGTTCAACCCACAGAGCAAATTCCATCGGAGATTATCGATTATATATGATGTTTCCGGAAATCGCGGAATCGGGCTCTCGCTGGGGCGAAGTCACGCGGTGCGGCGAGCCGCCTTTCAGCCTGCGAGCCCGTGTTCGACGCCCGCCTCGACATGCCGGCGCAGCACCTCCTGCGCGGATTTCGCATCGCGCTTCAGCGCCGATTCCAGCATCTGCCGGTGCTCATCGGCCGCGATCTGGCCACGGAAGGTGAGCGAGATCATCTGGTAACGCAGGTACTTGTCGAAGATCGCCGCATGGGTCTCCATCAGCGTGCGCGAACCGCAGGCCGAGATCAGCGCCTGGTGGAACTCCCAGTCGTAGCGCTTCCAGTCCTTGGTGACGGAGCGGTCGCCGGAAATCATGCGCAGTTCCATCTGATGGAGCTTGTGGTGGGCGGCAACGACACGCCCCTCCCAATCCATGTCGCCGACGGCAAAAGAAAGCTCCAGGGCATGGCATTCGAGAAGCAGGCGAAGTGCTGCGATTTCGCGAAGATTCTCCGACGATACGGGCGCGACCTCGAAACCGCGCTGGCCTTCGGCGACGACGAGCCCTTCGGATGCCAGCCGGTTGAGGATTTCCCTAAGCGTCGAGACGCTCGCGCCATATTGCGTCTTCAGCCGCTCCAGCTTCAGCCGCTCGTCGGGTGCCAGACGGCCGAAAATGATGTCGGCCCGGATCTGCCGGTAGGCGGTTTCCGCAATCGTCGGATTGTCGAGTTCGATCTTCATGGCGCGAAAATACCATAGTTTTCGCGAAACGTCCTATGAAGTGTCGTCCGTTCACCGATTTGTCGCGAGGCGCCGATCAAGCCGCCGGCATGACGTTGGACTTGCGCCGCTCCAAGAGGTCGAGCACCGCACGGGCCGCATCGAGAACGTTGGTGCCGGGGCCGAACACCGCCGCAACGCCGTGGTCGAGCAGGAAGGCATAGTCCTGCCGCGGGATGACGCCGCCGCAGACGACGATGATGTCCTCCCCGCCTTTCTGTTTCAACGCTTCGACGAGCTGCGGCAGCAGCGTCTTGTGGCCGGCGGCGAGCGACGAGACGCCGACGACGCGCACGCCCTTTTCAATCGCCATGTCAGCCGCCTCGCCCGGCGTCTGGAACAGCGGGCCGGCGACCACGTCGAAACCGATGTCGCCGAAGGCCGACGAGATGACCTTGGCGCCGCGGTCGTGCCCGTCCTGGCCGAGCTTGGCGACCATGATGCGGGGGGCGGCACCCGAAGCCTTGGCGTAGCCCGCGAGCCGCTCGGCGAGCACCTTCATTTCCGGCTCGTCGCGATAGGCCTCGCCGTAGATATCCGACACCACTTCCGGCACGGCGGCATGGTCGCCGAAGGCCTGGCGCATGGCGTCGGTCATCTCGCCGACGGTGGCACGCGCACGGGCGCATTCGACGGCAGCGGCGAGAATGTTGCCCTGGCCGGTACGGGCGACCTCGGCTAAGGCCCCAAGCGCGCGCACGACAGCCGCGCCATCGCGCCGGCGCCGCGTCTCCTCGATCCGCCGGACCTGCGACAGGCGCACGGCCGT
>CAMPIK010000562.1 GCA_946886325.1 uncultured Shinella sp. | reverse complement strand
ATGGGAGACCTGCCTGCAGGCAGAGGCTGCTAGGATAATTTCCTCCCCACAAGGGGGAGGGGCTTGAGGCTGCGGCCCGGCGGTCGCCGTCACGCCAACACTTTCCTCCCGGAGGAGCCGTTTTCGCGCGAATGCGAAGCGGCCCCGGACGGAGGCGGAGGAGCCCATGAAGCGATTTTTCTCCAGCCTGATCGACGGACGCGGCTTCGACATCGCGCTGGTCGCGCTGCCGCTGGCCTTCCTGCTGATGCTGTCCGGCCTGCCGCTCCTCTACAACGTGCTGATGAGCTTCCAGGAAGTCGACATGTTCAGCCTCGGCACCTTCTGGCGGCCCTTCGTCGGCCTCAAGAACTATACCGACCTCTTCGCCCAGCCGGAGACCTGGCCGATCCTCGCCAATACCGGCATCTTCGTCGCCGCCTCGATCGCCGGCCAGTTCCTGATCGGTTTCGGGCTGGCACTGTTCTTCTGGACGAATTTTCCCGGCGCCTCGTGGCTGCGCGGCCTCTTCCTCGTTTCCTGGGTGATGCCCGGCCTCGTCGTCGGCGCGATCTGGAACTGGATCCTGTCCGGCGATTTCGGGGTGCTCAACTTCATCCTGCGCGAAACGGGCATCATCTCGGGCAACATCTTCTGGCGCTCGGATCCGGATTTTTCGCTCTGGGCCGTCATCCTCGCCAATATATGGCTCGGCACCTCCTTCAACATGATCCTGCTCTCGGTCGGGCTTTCTTCGATCCCCGGCGACCTCTACGAGGCGGCGGAGCTGGACGGGGCGAACGCCTGGCAGCGCTTCTGGACGATCACGCTGCCGATGATGCGCTCCTCGATCGGCGCGATCATCTCGCTCGGCCTGATCTTCACGCTGCAGCAGTTCGACCTCTTCGCCGCCATCACCTCCGGCGGGCCGAACAATTCGTCCAACGTCACGCAATACTGGGCCTGGGACATGTCCTTCCGCCAGTATGATTTCGCCAAGGGCGCGACCATCTCGGTCATCATGATCGTCTTCGTGATGTTCGCCTCCGTCGTCTATGTCCGGTCCACACGTCACGAGGTGAGGGGATGAGCGATACCGTCCGCGAAAGGGTCATGCTCGGCGTCGCCATCGTACTCGCCGCCATCTACCTGTTTCCGCTCTACTGGATGTACATCACGGCGCTGAAATCGGGCTCGGCGATGTTCGCGACCCCACCGGACTTCTGGCCGAGGGACCCGCAGTGGCAGATCTACGGCGAGGTCTGGGAAAGCCGCAACATGGGCCGCTACATCTGGAATTCGCTTGTCATCGCGTTCGGTTCCGTCGCCGTCATCGCGGTGCTCGGCACGGGCTGCGCCTATGTGCTGGCGCGCTACCGCAACGGCTGGGTGGATATCGGCCTCTTCCTCATCCTCATGCTGCAGGTCCTGCCGGCCTCGCTGATGATCACGCCGATCTTCGTCGGCTTCTCGCAGGTCGGCCTGCTCGACACGCCCAGGCTTGCCGTCATCCTGGCGATCGCCGCGAAAAGCATGCCCTTCTTCGTCGTGCTGGTGCGCGCCACCTTCATGAGCGTGCCGCAGGAGCTGGAGGAGGCGGCCCTCGTCGACGGCAATTCGCGCGTCGGCGCCTTCTTCAACATCGTGCTGCCGCTCGCCAAGAACGGCATCCTCGTCAGCGCCATCCTCATCTTCATGCAGGCCTTCGGCGAGTTCGTCTATTCCAAGTCGATGATCCAGGCGGTGGAACTCCAGCCCGCCAGCGTCGGCCTCAATTCCTTCATGGGGCCGAACACCAACGAGTGGAACAACATCATGGCCTACGCGACCCTGTATGTGACGCCGATCCTCGCCGTCTTCGTCCTGCTTCAGCGCCGCATCGTCTCCGGCCTTACCTCGGGAGCCCTGAAATGACCGCCCAGATCGAACTCACAGGCGTCAACAAGCACTATGGCGCCTATCACGCGCTGAAGAATGTCGAGCTTTCCATCCGAAAGGGCAGCTTCACGGCGCTCGTCGGCCCCTCAGGCTGCGGCAAGTCCACGCTCTTGCGCTCGCTCGCCGGCCTCGAGAAGATTTCGACGGGCACGCTGAAGATTGCCGGCGAGGTGATGAACGACGTGCCGCCGAGGAAACGCGACGTCGCGATGGTCTTCCAGTCCTACGCGCTCTATCCGCACATGACGGTGGAGGAAAACCTCACCTACAGCCTGCGCATCCGCGGCACGCCGAAGGCCGAGGCGAAGAAGGCGGCCGAAGAGGTGGCGGCGACGACGGGCCTGTCGCACCTGCTCGGCCGCTATCCGCGCGAGCTGTCGGGCGGCCAGCGCCAGCGCGTCGCGATGAGCCGCGCCATCATCCGCCATCCCAAGGCCTTCCTCTTCGACGAGCCGCTGTCGAACCTCGACGCGGCGCTGCGCGTGCACATGCGCAAGGAAATCCGCGCCCTGCACGACCGGCTGGGCGCAACGTCGGTCTATGTCACGCATGACCAGATCGAGGCGATGACCATGGCCGACCACGTCGTCGTCATGCGCGCCGGCGTCATCGAACAGCAGGGCCGCCCGCTCGACCTCTATGAC
>CAMPIK010000561.1 GCA_946886325.1 uncultured Shinella sp. | reverse complement strand
CGATGCCTCAGCCACTGCGCTTGCTGCCCTTTACGGCAGGCGGCGCCTGCTTCTTTCCCCGCGGCATCATCGCGCTAACGCGCGGTGGGTGTGCAACAAAAAAACCGGGCGCCAAGGCGCCCGGTTTCCATCTGAAACGGTCGTTTCGGATCAGGCTGCTTCGGCCTCAGCTTCGGCTTCCGTGCGGGCGTGATCCTTCGCGCCCTTGGCGGAGACGTCGCGGTCGACGAACTCGATGACAGCGAGTGCTGCATTGTCGCCCTGGCGGTAGCCGGCCTTCATGATGCGAAGGTAGCCGCCGTTGCGGGTGGCGTAGCGGGTCGCGATCGCGTCGAAGAGCTTGCCGACGACGGCAACGTCGCGGATCTGCGAGATCGCCTGGCGGCGGGCATGCAGGTCGCCGCGCTTGCCCAGCGTGACGAGCTTCTCGACGATCGGGCGGATTTCCTTCGCCTTCGGCAGCGTGGTGACGATCTGCTCATGCTCGATGAGCGAGGCTGCCATGTTGGCGAACATCGCCTTGCGGTGGCTTGCGGTTCTGTTGAGCTTGCGGCCGGCTTTCTGGTGGCGCATTGCTTTTCTCCTTTAGTGCAGGTGTCCCGAAGGTCCTGCCGTTTCCTGACACATACAGACAGTCGCCTGCAGTTTGACTGGAAAGGCAGAGTTCAACCTGCCTTTTGTGACGCTCAATATTGGTCTTCGTAGCGCTTGGCGAGATCTTCGATGTTCTCGGGCGGCCAGGCCGGCACTTCCATGCCGAGGTGCAGGCCCATGGAAGCGAGAACTTCCTTGATCTCGTTCAGCGACTTGCGGCCGAAGTTCGGAGTCCGCAGCATCTCGGCTTCCGTCTTCTGGATCAGGTCGCCGATATAGACGATGTTGTCGTTCTTCAGGCAGTTGGCCGAACGGACCGAAAGCTCCAGTTCGTCGACCTTCTTGAGAAGCGCCGGGTTGAAGGCGAGTTCGGTGACGGACTCTTCTTCGGTTTCCTTCTGCGGCTCGTCGAAGTTGACGAAGACCGAGAGCTGGTCCTGAAGAATGCGGGCCGCAAACGCGATCGCGTCCTCGCCGGTGACGGAGCCGTCGGTCTCGATCGACATCGTCAGCTTGTCATAGTCGAGAACCTGGCCTTCGCGGGTGTTTTCAACCTTGTAGGACACTTTCTTGACCGGCGAGTAGAGGCTGTCGACCGGGATGAGGCCGATCGGCGCGTCTTCGGAACGGTTGCGGTCTGCCGCAACGTAGCCCTTGCCGTTGTTGACCGTGAACTCCATGCGGATCTCCGCGCCCTCGTCGAGCGTGCAGATCACGTGGTTGGGGTTCAGGATCTCGATGTCGCCGACCGTCTGGATGTCGCCAGCGGTGACAACGCCCGGGCCCTGCTTGCGCACGACCATGCGCTTTGCATCGTCGCCATCCATCTTGATGGCGATTTCCTTGATGTTGAGCACGATATCCGTCACGTCTTCCCGGACGCCGGGGATGGACGAGAATTCATGCAGCACGCCGTCGATCTGCACGGCGGTCACAGCCGCGCCGCGCAGCGACGACAGGAGAACGCGGCGAAGCGCGTTGCCGAGCGTCAGGCCGAAGCCGCGCTCCAGGGGTTCCGCGACAAGGCTGGCCTTGGTGCGGCCGGAGGACGAGAACTCGACCTTGTTCGGCTTGATCAGTTCCTGCCAGTTTTTCTGAATCATATCTTTTGCCTTCCGTTCGCCATCACCATCCAGTCGTGACGGCCGAGCCTTGAAGAACCGGACAGGCGCCATAGCACCCGTCCGGCTTGTTGAATGCGAATGATCAGACGCGGCGCTTCTTGCGCGGACGGCAGCCATTGTGCGGGATCGGCGTCACGTCGCGGATGGACGTGATCATGAAGCCGGCCGCCTGCAGGGCGCGCAGAGCCGATTCGCGGCCGGAACCCGGACCGCAGACTTCGACTTCCAGCGACTTCATGCCGTGTTCCTGGGCCTTCTTGGCGCAGTCTTCGGCAGCGATCTGGGCAGCGAACGGGGTCGACTTGCGCGAGCCCTTGAAGCCCTTGGCGCCAGCCGACGACCAGGCAATCGCATTGCCCTGCGCGTCGGTGATGGTGATCATCGTGTTGTTGAACGAAGAATTGACGTGAGCAACACCCGAGGTGATGTTCTTGCGCTCGCGACGGCGAACGCGTGTGGCTTCCTTGGCCATGGATGGTCCTTTCGTTGATCTCGACACCGCCGTAGTTCCAGCGGCTCCACCGGGCGGGAAGCGATCAGCCCCTGCCCTGTATCTTCGGTTTGTGCAGGAGCGCAAAATGCGTCCGCACGGCGATATCGTCACTGCCGTAATGCCAGCAGCTCCACCGACCGGGGCCGGCCATTCGAATGACCGCTGCATGATGCAGCCGAAAGCCCCGTTCGAAACTCAAAAGAGGCCGGCGCGCCGCGCCAGCCTCCCACTCCCCGTTTCCGGGAAATTACTTCTTCTTGCCTGCGATGGCCTTCGCCGGACCCTTGCGGGTGCGGGCGTTGGTGTGGGTGCGCTGGCCGCGCACCGGCAGGCCGCGACGATGGCGCAGGCCGCG
>CAMPIK010000560.1 GCA_946886325.1 uncultured Shinella sp. | reverse complement strand
AGATAACGGCGCTCCTTGCAGGTTACAAGGCCAAATTCGCGAAGAACGATATCGGCGAGGCGCAGCCACTCGGGGCCTGCGCCGGCTTCGGCTCGTCGGCATGGAAAATCGCTCCGGATTGCGCCTTTCGCGGCTTTTCGGCGCCGTCTTTCGGTTGACTCCGCACCTTGCTTCGGCTAGGGAGCCCATGCATCCGGCGTGGGGTCTCTCCGCGCCGGTGATGTTTTTGGAACCCGCAGACTGACAAAAAGACGGCCGGAGCGCTTCCGAGCATTCCGCAAGGCCGACCGAACAGCGAAAGGCAAAAAATGTTCGCAGTCATCAAAACGGGCGGCAAGCAGTATCGCGTCGTCGCCAATGATGTGTTGAAGATCGAGAAGGTCGCCGGCGAAGTCGGCGACATCGTGGAAATCGGCTATGTGCTCGCGCATGGCGAAGGCGACAACGTCACCTTCGGCGCGCCCTTCGTCGACGGCGCGCTGGTGACGGCCGAGGTCGTCGAGCAGGGCCGTGCCGCGACGGTCATCGCCTTCAAGAAGCGCCGCCGCCAGAATTCGCGCCGCAAGCGCGGCCACCGGCAGCTGCTGACCACCGTGCGCATCGACGAGATCCTGATCGGCGGCGCCAAGCCGTCGAAGAAGTCCAAGCCGAAGGCCGAACCGGCGGCGAAGGAAGCCAAGGCTGACGCCGCGCCGGCCGAGAAGCCAGCCGCCAAGGAGAAGGCAGCACCGAAGGCAAAGGCCCCGGCCAAGGCCGCGACGCTGTTCACCGCGCCCGACGCCGAGCCCGACGACCTGACGGTCATCAAGGGCATCGGACCCGTGGCCGACGGCCAGCTCAAGGAGCAGGGCATCGCCACCTTCGCGCAGATCGCGGCGCTGACCGACGCGGATATCGCGAAGATCGACGAGAACATGCCGTTCAGCGCCGACCAGATCAAGGATTGGCGCGACCAGGCGAAGGCGCTGGCCAAGTAAGGCCTGACACTGTATTCAATGCGGGACGCATGCGTCCCGGGACGATTCGAAGCGCCTCGGGCGCAAAGGAGTAGAAGATGGCACACAAGAAGGCTGGCGGTTCCTCGCGCAACGGTCGCGATTCCGAATCCAAGCGTCTCGGCGTGAAGAAGTTCGGCGGCGAAGCCGTCGTCGCCGGCAATATCATTATTCGTCAGCGCGGCACCAAGTGGCACCCCGGCGTCAACGTCGGCATGGGCAAGGACCACACGCTTTTTGCGCTCGAGCAAGGCGCTGTCGCCTTCCAGAAGAAAGCCAACGGCCGAACCTACGTGTCGGTAAACCCAGTTCAGGACGCAGCGGAGTAGCCGGATCCGCGAACACCACACCGGCGACCCATCCCGGGGCCGGTGTCTGGAAAGTCCAGATCGAGATCAGGGGAGATGGGTCGCCATCTCCCCTTTTTCTTTGGCCTGGAGGATTTGAAATGGTTGCCGAGAAGGAAGACTGCGAAGACGAAAGTCTGAGGCTGGGTTGCCCGGTGCTGGTCACCGAGCGCCTGGTCATGCGCAGGCCGCATCTGGACGACGTTCCGGAACTGGCCGCGCTCGCCAACAACCGGCGCATCGCCGACATGCTGTCGCGCATGCCCCATCCCTATGGCGAGGCCGAGGCGCGCGCCTTCGTCGCGGCCGCATCGACGGCTAGCCATCTCGGCGACGTCTACGCGCTGACGATCGCAGAGAGCGGCGCCTTCATCGGCTGCGCCGGCCTCAGCCCTGCCGAGCGCGGACTGTCGCTCGGCTACTGGATCGGCGAACCCTATTGGGGTCATGGCTACGCGACGGAGGCCGCGCATGCGCTGATCGACGCCGCCTTCCGCGCCACTGCTGTGGAGGAGGTGCAGGTCGCCTGCCGCGTCACCAATACGGCGTCGCGGCGCGTCATCCACAAATGCGGGTTTCAGTATGCCGCACAGGGGATGATGCACTTCATCACCGCCGGTCAGGTGCCGGTCGAGCGCTATCGCCTGGACCGCGCCACCTGGATCGGACTGCGCTCGTGGAGCGCCGACAAATCAATGGCGCCGCGGCGAAGCGCGTAGGTAGGAAGGCGGCCTGTTGCCAAGGGCCGCCTTTCCTGCCATCGCAGCCAGCGCACGAACCTGAAGAACACGCGATGAAATTCCTCGACCAGGCCAAGGTCTACATCCGATCCGGCGACGGCGGCGCCGGGTCGGTGTCGTTTCGTCGCGAGAAGTTCATCGAGTTCGGCGGGCCGGACGGCGGCGACGGCGGCCGCGGCGGCGACGTCTTCGTGGAAGCGGTCGACGGGCTCAACACGCTGATCGACTACCGCTACCAGCAGCATTTCCGGGCGAAGACCGGCGGCCACGGCATGGGCCGCAACCGCTCCGGCGCCAAGGGCGCCGATGTGGTCCTGAAGGTGCCGGCGGGGACGCAGGTCTACGAGGAGGACAATGAAACGCTGGTCTGCGACCTGACCGAGGTCGGCCAGCGCGTGCGGCTTGCCGCCGGCGGCAATGGCGGCTTCGGTAACGCGCATTTCAAGACCTCGACCAACCAGGCGCCGCGCCGCGCCAACCCTGGGCTGGAAGGCAAGGAA
>CAMPIK010000559.1 GCA_946886325.1 uncultured Shinella sp. | reverse complement strand
CGCGGGCAGCGCGAAAAGGTCAAGCAGGTGAAGCGGCGAGCGGATCACGGACCGGTAACGGGCGAGAAGGAGTTCGATGGGATTGGCATCCGACAGCACGGTCGGCACAATCCAGATGCCAGGGAACGGTTTATCGAAGCCGCTGGCGCCTGAACTTTCCAACGCGGGCGGCGGGCCTACCAGCACGTCGGCCTGCGCGCGGCTGTCTGCCGTGTGAAGACGAATGCGGGTCGGATCGAAGAGGCATCCGAGGAGCAGTTTGCAGGTCTCGTCCGAGCCGACCAGCGGCGTGCCGTTCATCCCGGCGCGGAAAGTCAGATGCTGCGCCATATGGTCGTAGTCAGCCTTCGCCAGACCGCCGAAGCCTTCCGGACCGATTGGCCCCGGCGTCCCCGCCTGCAGGAACGTCGCGATATCGTCTGCCCCACAACGATAGGGCTCGACCCAGGGATTGGCGAAACACCAGGGCTCGGCCGCTGGGAGCATATGGATGCGGTCAAACGGCGTCAGCGTCACGCGCCGGTCGCTCAGGTGCATGCGCATGTGCACGAAATCCGTTCCGGTCTCGAGCACGAAGATCGTCGGAACGGTGCGGATCGAAGCGAGATCGTCATCGTCGATATGGCGCGGTCCGACGATGACGGCGCGCGACAGTCCGGCCGTGCCGGATGCCAAATCCCGTGGCGCGACCAGCGGGCAAGCGGACGCCAGATGCGCGTGGAACGCGGCGTTGCGGCCGACGATAGCGGCGGTCACGCCCGCCTCCCGATGATCCGCCGGAATGCGCGCATCAGACGGGCACCCGGTGTCCGTCGTGGAGCTACAGGTGTCGCATCGGTGCCTCCACCGAGCATCTCCCGGACCTGTTGTGCCGGAATGCCCTCGTTGTACATCTTGACGCGCAGGATCTCGACCAGCGCCTCGACCGGCACCGTTTCCGAAATGCCCTTGTGGTCATAGGCGCCGTCGAGAACGCGCATTGCCATATCATGCCCGCCAAGGCCCTCGGCCTGCATTTTCAGCCTCATCACCGCGACGAGCTGATCCAGCGAAAGGAGATCGGCGAGAGCGGATGCGGCCATTTCGCTTGATGTCTCGTCCCTCGCCCGAAGCCTGGGCGCGGCGGCGCTGAGAAGCTGCAGGCGCCGGACGGTGGCGTCGGCGTCCACGGCCACGAAGACGGGAAGCGCATCAGGCATCTGCGGTTTCGAGCGTTCCGGCATGTCAGCTTTCCGCGGTGCGCGCAGCATGAGAGGATTCGATGGCCTGACGGGCCGCCTGCCACAGACGGTCCGCCTGATGCCGGAGGCTATCGTCAAGGGGCGGAAGCGGCAAGGGATCGACCGCATCCGAGGGCAGCGGGCTGTTCGCGGCCTCGGTCAAATGAACACCGGGGTGTTTCGCCAACGCGGACATGAGGTCCGGCGCGGACGGGAGCCGATCGCCGTGCAATACGAGCGCTGACGGGTGCCTTGCGCGCAGGAAGGCCAGCAGCGCGGCGGTGCGTACGCACCAGTCCAGGCAGACATCACCCGCCGCGTCGGCCGCAGCGCGCTGCACGGCAGAGGAATAATGCCCCAGGCAGCAGACATAGGTCGCGCCGGGAAGCATCGAATGCCAGAAGTCGAGAAAGAGGGCGATATCGAAGCTGCATAGCGCCCATGTCGGATGCACGGCGTTGCGCCGGGCAACAAGCCCGGCCGCCTTGAGGCGCATCGACGTCGGCACGAAGGGGATTACGTCGGAGCGCAGCAGGCCCCTGCAATTGTTGAGTTCGCGCAGCCGTGCATGCAGCGTTTCGAGTTCGTCGTCGCGCGGCGGGCTCCCCTGCCCGTCGGCGTCTGCCCCCCTCGTCCCGACGAACACACCCGACGCCGCGAGCGCATGCCGGATGGCCCGGATCGCATCTTCCGCATTGCCGACGACCATGATCTGCATGTTCATCGGCCCCGCCGATCACGCAAGATCGTTATAGACGATTTTCGTGCCTTCCAGATCGAGCTTGATCCTTTCGATCTTGTGTTCCGACAGCGCATCCAGAACCGCGTCCAGACGATCCGGCGCATGCACCAGAAGGAAGCCCGATTCGCCCGCGCCGAGCAACTTGCCCCCGGTCGCGCCGGCTTCCCGGGCAACGGCATACATGGCGTCGATCTTCGGGTTCGAAACGGAGGCGGACAGCCGCTTCTTGCGTTCCCAGCCTTCGTGCAGATAGTCGCCGAGCAGGTCCACGTCGCGTCGGATGGCGACCGAGAGATCGTGCGCCTGCCTTGCCATCGTCTTCAGATTGTCGATGAGGGCGGCCGAGGACGCAACGTTCTGCTGCTGGATCTTGAGCTGCGAGGAGGCCGACCTTTCGCCGCCGCAATAGATGAGCGCGATGCTGCTCTCGAGCCTGTCGCGCTGCTTCGACGTCAGCAGGATCGGCTCCACGGTCACCGTATCGTCCTTGTGGAACTCGATCTTCTTCAGGCCGCCGACGGCGCAGCCATACTGATCCTGCTTGCCGATCGGCTCCTTCAGCACGTTGAGCTCGATGTCGCAGGCGCCGTCCGCAATGTCGAGCTGCGACTGGCTGCGGCCGG
>CAMPIK010000558.1 GCA_946886325.1 uncultured Shinella sp. | reverse complement strand
CCCGAGCCGGAGATCGTGCCCATGAGGCCCGACGAGATGATCGCGACCTTGGCGGCGCCGCCGCGCTTGTGGCCGACGAGGCCGAGCGAGATGTCGGTGAAGAGCTTGATCATGCCGGCCTTTTCGAGAAAGGCGCCGAACAGGATGAAGAGGAAGATATAGGTGGACGACACATAGGTCGGGATGCCGTAGATGCCCTCGGTGCCATAGGCCATATGGTCGATGACCTGCGTGAAATCGTAGCCGCGATGATCGAGCGGCGCGGGCAGATACTGGCCGAAGAGGCAATAGGCGAGGAACAGGCCGGAGATGATCGGCAGCGCCGGCCCCATCGAAATCCAGGCCGCGATGAAAACGGTCGAAAGCGCGATCACGCCCATCACGATGTCGCGCGTCAGCGGGTCGCCGGAGCGCACCAGCAGATCGGTATATTCATACCACTGGTAGGCGGCGACGGCAGCACCCAGCAGCGCCATGGCCCATGCGACGACCTTGACGCCGAAGCCGGCATGACGCACGGCCGCCATCAGCGGGAAGATCAGCGCCGTGACGAAGGCGACATGGATCGCCCGCACCACCTGGCTCGGAAAGTCGACGAAATGCGCGGCAGTCGCGATCTGGAACACCGAGAAGGCGATCGCGATGGCAAAGAGCAGCTTGCCCTCGCGCGTTGCCGGGAAGCTTTCCGCCAGCGGGTCGTGCACCGAAAGCTCCGGGGCGGCGGCCGGAGGTGTTGAAATCGTCGCGTCTTTCAAGGGGCGTCTCCTGGATCCATCTGTTCGACCGCTCGGCCGGGGACGGGGTCCGGGCTTTCACCCGGACCCCGCTGGATCACATCAGGCCTTTTTCCTTGTAGTAGCGCTCGGCGCCCGGATGCAGCGGCACCGGCATGCCTTCGAGGGCGCCTTCGAGCTTGATCTGCTTGGCGGCGTTATGCGCGGCCTGGAGATCGGGCAGGTTCTCGAAGAGTTGCTTCGTCATCTGGTAGGCCGTCTCGTCCGACACGTCGGAATGGGTGATGAGGAAGTTGACGACCGCGACCGTCGACACGTCCTCCTCCTGCCCGGCATAGGTGCCGGCGGGGATCTTCACCGCGACATAGGGCGCGCCGATCTTGGCCGCCGTCTCTTCCGGCACCGCCACCATCTGGATGGCGACCGAGGTCGCGAGGTCCTTGATCGAGGCAACGCCGAGGCCCGCCGATTGCAGCGTGGCGTCGAGCTGGCGGTTCTTCATCAGTTCGACCGATTCGGCAAAGGGCAGGTATTCCGTCTTGCCGAGATCCTCATAGCTCATGCCGGCGGCCGCGAAGATGGCGCGCGCATTGAGCTCCGTGCCGGACTTGGCCGCGCCGACCGACAGGCTCTTGCCCTTGAAGTCGGCGAGCGTCTTGATGCCCGATTCCTGCGAGGCGACGATCTGGATGTAGTTCGGATAGATCGCGGCGATGCCGCGCAGCTTGTCGAGCGGTGCCTTGAAGCCGGCCTCCGCATCACCGTCCCAGGCGAGCTTGACGGAATCGCCGAGCGAGAAGGCGAGTTCGCCGCGGCCCTGCTGCAGCAGGTTGAGGTTTTCGACCGAAGCCTTGGTCGACTGCACCTGCGTGCGGGCGCCTTCGATCTTCTCGCCGTAAATCTTCGAAAGCGCGACGCCCAGCGGGTAATAGACGCCCGAGGTGCCGCCGGTCAGAATATTGATGAACTCATCGGCCTTGGCAGACGTCTGGGCGAAGACGAGCGACGTGGCCGCAACGGCCGCCAGCGCGGACGCCCTGATAAATCGAGACATGAATTTCTCCTCCATAAACAACAGTGCCGCGCCGCCGACCTCCTCGACATGCGGTCCGCGCCATTAAATCAGGTCGCTCGGGCGGCGTCGACAAGGAAAGATGCAATCCGCCGCCGGACGAAATTGGGTGCTTGGTAAAAATTTACTGATGCGGCTTCAATTCCAGGCCCGGATGGGCTAGGTTCGACCCTTGGGAGTGACGTAATCCGTTCGAACCGCTATTGGACGTCGAGACAGTTGGTTTCGGCGCAACGGACGGGTGCGCGACGGGAGGGGCAGAGCGCGGCAAGCCGCGTATTGCCGGGTGCGAACATGGTGACGATCAGGCAAATCGCAGCGGCCGTCGGCGTCTCTTCCGCCACGGTGTCGCGCGTGCTGAACTACGACGCGACGCTCTCCATCTCGGCCAAGAAGCGGCAGGCGATCATCGAGACCGCCGAGGCGCTGAACTATGCGACGCCAAGGGCGCGCAACCGCGCCAATGGCGGCACGACGCCCTCGATCGTTCCGGGTGCCGGCAAGATCGCGCTCGTGCACTTCCTCAAGCCCTCCGAGGAACTGACCGACCCCTATTATATCGGCGTGCGCCTCGGCATCGAAAGCCGGTGCCAGCAACTGAAAACCGAGGTGGTGAAGGTCTACCATTCCGACGAGATGCCGAGCCCTGCGATCCTTCAGGGCGCTTCCGGCGTCATCGCCGTCGGGCACCATACGGAGGCCGAGGTCGACTGGCTGCGGATGCACAGCCGGAACCTTGTTTTTGCTGACTTTTCGCCGCCATCCGACAGCGACGACAG
>CAMPIK010000557.1 GCA_946886325.1 uncultured Shinella sp. | reverse complement strand
CTTCGGCGCTTCTGCGATCGGTCAATTGCCCGAGGGCTATGTCCAGAACATGCCGGCGACCGGCGCCTATCTGCAGCGGGTCGGGGAGGGCAACCTGCCGGTCGTGCGGGGGTATGCGCTGAAACCGGACGATACCTGCCGCGCCTTCGTGATCGAGCGCCTGATGTGCGATTTCGCGCTCGACCTTTCCGATATCGACGCGCGCTTTCCCGCTGAGTTGCCGGCAATCCGGGCCGACCTGCTGGCCTTCCTGGCGGCTGACCGCGACGGTCTTGCGAGCTTCGACGGACGCCGCTTGCTGCTGACGGGCGAGGGCCGGGTTTTCGCCCGCGTGGTCGCCGCCGCCTTCGACGCGCACCTCGCTTCAGGTGCCGCGCGCCACTCCGTCGCCGTTTAGCCGCCGAAAGGCACAATTTTGAGTGCATGATGTTTGCGCAACACTCTGTTGCCAAAATACAGCAGCCCGCCGCGAGCCCATTGGCAATTTCGCCGCATTTCCCTATAGGTTCGCGCAACAAAAAGTTCACAAGAGGTACGGGCGTGACTGCTACATTCGACAAGGTTGCCGACATCATCGCGGAGACGAGCGAGATCGATCGCGAGACGATCACGCCGGAAAGCCACACGATCGACGATCTCGGCATCGACAGCCTCGATTTCCTCGACATCGTCTTTGCGATCGACAAGGAATTCGGCATCAAGATCCCGCTCGAGCAGTGGACGCAGGAAGTCAACGAGGGCAAGGTCTCGACGGAAGAGTATTTCGTCCTCAAGAACCTCTGCGCCAAGATCGACGAACTGCGCGCCGCCAAGGCCTGATCGCCGATCGTTGCCGGAGCGATCCGGCACCAGACGTCACGGCCTGCCGCCCGCGGCAGGCCTTTCGATTTCCGGGCCACCGGAGGCCAGTTCCATGCTTCTCGAATATTTCCAGATGATCGACCGCGTCGAAAGCGTCGATGCCGACCTCAAGACCTTGCGCGCGCGCTCCGTCGTGCCGTCGAAAAGCCCCGTCTTCGAGGGCCATTTTCCGGGCATGCCGCTGGTGCCGGGCGTGCTCCTGATCGAGACGATGGCGCAGGCTTCCGGTTTTCTCGTGCTGGCCGCCAGCGATTTTTCCGCCATGCCGTTCCTGATGTCCGTCGATGGCGCCAAGATGCGCACCTTCGTCGAGCCGGATGCGGTTCTCGACATCGAGGCCTTTCTGGAGCATGAGGGGTCCGGTTATGCCGTGACGAAGGCGAAGATCACGTCATCGGGCAAGAAGGTCTGCGACGCGCAGCTGAAGCTGAGGACCATGCCCTTTGCCGAGGTGCCGCTCGCCGACATCGTGCGCAAGCGCGCGGTCGAGGTCGGGCTTGTCGAGGCCATCGCATCGGCCAGGGGAGAATGACGATGGCGAAAGCGCAAAACGACGTCGTGATCACCGGGATCGGGATCGTCACCTGCCAGGGCGTCGGCGTTGCCGCGCATGCCGCGCTGCTGGGTGCCGATGAGGCGCCCGAACCGCGCGTCGAGAGCGAGCGCTTCGCGCCCTATCCGGTCCATCCGATGCCCGAGATCGACTGGTCGCAGCAGATCACCAAGCGCGGCGACCAGCGCCAGATGGAAAACTGGCAGCGGCTCGGCGTCTTCTCGGCCGGTCTCGCGCTTGACGATGCCGGCTTCAAGGACGATCTCGACGCCTGCGGCACCATGGACATGATCGTTGCCGCCGGTGGCGGCGAGCGCGACATCGCGGTCGATTCGCTGATCGTCGACGAGGGGCTGAAGCGCAACGACCGCGACATCCTGCTGAACGAGAAACTGACGACCGAACTCAGGCCCACCCTGTTTCTCGCGCAACTGTCCAACCTGCTCGCCGGCAACATCTCCATCGTGCACAAGGTCACGGGCTCCTCGCGCACCTTCATGGGCGAGGAAGCGGCCGGCATCGGCGCGCTCGAAACGGCCTTCCACCGCATCAAGGCCGGCCAGTCGACCCATATGCTGGTCGGCGGCGGCTTCGTGTCGGAGCGGCCGGATGTCATCCTGCTCTACGAGGCGGTGCAGGCCCATATGACGGGCGACTGGGCGCCGCTCTGGTCGCGCGAGGACAAGCCGGGCGGCGGCGTCATCGCCGGTTCCGGCGGCGCCTTCCTCATCCTCGAATCGCGCGGCCATGCCGAGGCGCGGGGCGCCAGGATCTATGCCGCGCTCGACACGGTCGGCGGCGACCGCGGGAAGCGCGACGAGGGCCGCATGGAAGCCCGGCTCGACCATATGGTCGGAGACGCGGCCTTCGATCCGGCGCGCACGGTCGTTTTCTCCGGCGCCTCGGGCCAGCATGGAACGACGGCGCGCGAAAAGGCCTGGCTCGATGCGCGCTTTTCGGGTGCTGCAGTCCGCGGCTATGCGGGGTTCGCCGGCCATCTTCTCGAATCGCATTTCCCCCTCGGCGTCGCGCTTGCCGCATTGTCGCTGTCCGGCAAGAGCCGAGTGCCGGCCTTCGACGTCGCGCATGAGGCGGCGATGTCGGCTCCGGCCGATCGCGCCGTTGTCACCACCATCGGCCACGCCCGCGGCGAGGGCATCGCCATCCTTTCTGCGG
>CAMPIK010000556.1 GCA_946886325.1 uncultured Shinella sp. | reverse complement strand
GCCGCGCGGCGCGTCGCGAAGCGCCTCGGGGCTGCGGTCGAAGAGCGGAAAACAGAGGAAGCCGAAGAGAAAGCCGCCGATATGCGCCTCCCAGGCGATCGTGCCGCCGGCGACATTGCCGAAGAGCTGACCGAAACCGATCAGGAAGTTCGTCAGGAACCAGATGGCCGAAAAGACGAGGACGGACCGGTTCGACAGCGCCTCGCCGATCGACAGCCGGCGGTTCAGGTGGGCGAATTGCCGGCTGATCCGGCCGGAGGGCGAAAAGACGAATCGCGCCGCTGCACCCATCAGGCCCGAGACGACGCCGGACGCGCCGACGAGAACGATCATCGCACCCCAGTGAAAGGCCGCGTGCAGGGCAACCGAGGCGACGGCCGAAAGCGCCCAGAAGGCGAGGAAGCGAAGCGTCCCGATGCGCCGCACGACAGGCGCGCCGAAGGCCACCATCCAGAAGCCGTTGAAGATCAGGTGTTCCCAGCCGCCATGCAGCAGCGAATAGGTGACCGGGCTCCAGATCCAGGCCGGATCGGCGGCCATCAGGTCGGGCGTATAGCGGGCCGGGATGAAGGAAAAGGTCAGAAGCAGGTATTCGTCCATGTCGACCGGCAGGACGTAGCTGCGCAGGGCCTGGATCGACGCCAGAACCACGAGCATCGCGACCAGGCTGCCCGGCAGGTTGAAGGCGGGCTCGCGCTTCGGCGCCGGCTCGGCCGCGGGTTCGGTCTCTGCCGGTTCGAACTCTGGATCGCGCATCGCGGGTTTCCCCTCATTCTCGAAATGTATTGGCGGCCTATATATAGACATAAAGGAGGGGCCGCACAGCGTTCGCTGGCGGCCCGCGGCCCCAATCGTCCCCGGGACCGAAATCAGTGCTGAAATTCCTCGTGAAGGAATGTCTCCGATGTGCCAGCCGCCGGCCCGCCCATCAATCGAAACCCTTTGGTAACCTTAACATTTCGCTGGCACGAATTTCGCTTGGCTCACAGACAACGAGCCTTGAGGCCGCCTGCGCGTGCCGGAACGGGGCAGATGAACCGGATGAGATGATGCAAACCAAGGCCGTGAACGAGCTATTCGCCTACTGGAGCCGTCGGCGCGGCAGCCGCGACGTGCCGAACCGGCGCGATATCGAGCCGGCGGATATCGGCCCCGTCCTGCCCGATACGTTCATCCTCGAACATGCGAGCCGGGCCGACCCGCGCTTTCGCCTGGCGGGCACGCGGCTTTGCACATTCTTCGGCCGCGAGTTGCGCGGCACCGCCTTCGACCATCTCTTCGCCCCGGATATCCGCAACCGCGTCGCACGAATCACCGAAAATGTCATGGCGCACCGGACGCCGGCGATCCTCATCGCGACCGCCTACGCCCCCTCCGGCAAGCGCAGCGCCGTAGAGATCGCGCTCCTGCCGATGACGACGAGCGGCAGCCAGGCCGACCGGGTCATCGGCGCCTTCAGCCCGTTCGACCGGCCCAACCCGTCGGACGTGCCATTTCGATACGTGACCCTCGATCAGTTGCAGGTGCTCGATCCCGAAAAGGAGAGCGCGCTGCTCAGCGTCCGCAGCACCATCGACATGCCGGCGTCGATCATGGCGATCCGCCATCATGGCATCGGCGAGACCGTTCGCCGCGTGCTTCATCTGCGGGTCTTCGAGGGCGGCAAGGATAACTGAGGGGCGATCACGCAACTCTATGCGCGCAAAAAGCGCAATAAATCGCCATATCCTTATTTATACGGTCGCCAGAAAACCTTCTGTTAACTCCGAAACGTTAGGACTTGGAAAGAGATTTTCATCAGGCCCGGCGTGTCCATGTATTCATTTCAGCAAACGTCACCGGCAACTCCCCGTCCGCACCCGGAGCAGCGGAGCTTCCAGCGCGTTTCTGTCAATCTCGGTGGCCGCCTGATGCTGCCCAATCACGATGAATATGATTGCACCGTCGTCGATATGTCTCCGGGCGACGTCTATTTCGCCTGCAATGCGAAGGTGCAGCCGGGCGAGCGCATCATCGCCTATGTCGATCATCTCGGCCGGATCGAAGGCTCGGTGGCCAAGGTTGCGGACCAGGGCTTCGTCATCGTCCTGAACGCCACCGACCGCAAGCGCGAAAAACTCGCCGCCCAGCTCACCTGGATCGCCAACAAGCATGAACTCGGCCTGCCGGAAGACCGGCGCCATGACCGCCTGACGCCGCGCAACACGCGGACCGAACTGACGCTCGACGACGGACGGCGCTATCCCTGCCGCATCATCGACCTTTCGCTGTCCGGCGCCGCGGTCGACATCGAGGTGCGCCCTGCCCTCGGCACGCCGGTCCAGCTCGGCAACATGCGTGGCAAGGTCGTCCGGCATTTCCAGGAAGGCGTCGCGATCGAGTTTTCCGGCGTCCAGTCCAAGGAAGCGCTGACCGCCTTCCTGTAGCATTTCGATCCACATTGCCGGAATGACTGTGCCAAGGCCCCTCGCGGGCCTTTTGTTGTTGTGCCGACCCTCCGGGCGAGCATGACGGCATCCGGGCATCGCCCAGCCGATTTTTTTTCGGCAACGGGCAACTTTTTTTGCCGGGCTTCCCGCCCGATGGAAGCA
>CAMPIK010000555.1 GCA_946886325.1 uncultured Shinella sp. | reverse complement strand
GCGCTGCAGCCGATGGTGATCTCGATATCTCCGACGGCAACGGGCTTTTTCAGCATGTCGACGATCCGGCGGGCGAGGGCCTCGGCCTCGCCGGGTCCGGCCACCTGGAGGATCGCAAATTCGTCGCCGCCGAGCCTTGCCACCAGATCGCCGCTGCGGGTCCCCTTTCGAAGCCGCTCGGCGACCATGCGCAGGATGTCGTCACCGGCGGCGTGGCCATAGGTATCGTTGACCGGCTTGAAGCCGTCGAGATCGAGGCAATGGATGACGACGTCCTGGTTCTCGGTCGTGCTGTGGGCGGCGAGCGCCGCGTCGAGGGCTGCGCGGAAATACATGCGGTTGGCAAGGCCGGTCAGCGGATCGTGATTGGCGAGATGGGTGATATGCGCTTCCGCCTTGATGCGGTCGGAGACGTCGGCAACCGCCACGACGAGCCGCCGCTCGCCCGCTTCGATCAGCACGCGGACGAACATCAGCACATGCAGTTCGCGGCCATAGGCGTTGATGTGGCGCCAGACCGTGCGCCCGTCGCAGGCGTCCTCCACGACCGCAAGTGTCGCCGTCACCTTGGCGATTTCGTCGGAGACATGCAGGTCCGTCAGCCGCCGCCGGAGCAAAGTCTCGCGGGAATAGCCGTAGAAGGTGGCCGCGACGTCGTTGACGGCCGTGATGCGCAGCGTGGCGGCGTCGCACAGAAGCATGGGCGCCGGGTTGGCGTCGAAGAGAAGGCGAAACGATTCTTCCCGGCGCTTCAGTTCCGAAATGTCGATGCGCATGCCGATCGCGCCGCCGTCCGGCGTGCGCCGGTCATCGTGCCGCAGCCAGCGGCCATCGCGCAACTGATACTCCTCCTGCGAGACCGGCAGCGCCTGCTTTCGCATCCGCTCCTCGATCCAGGCGTCCGTGTCTCCAGTGACTTCAGGCATTTCGCCGCTCTCGATGCTGATCCGCAGGATATCGCGAAAGGCGATGCCGATCCGCAGATGTGGCGCAATCTCCGGGTAGAGTTCGGCATAGCGGGTGTTCCACAGCAGATAGCGATCCTCTGCGTCGAAAATGCAGGCAGCCTGCGGCAGCATGTCGATGAAATAGCGAAGTCGCCGCTGTGCCTGCTCCGATTCCTCGAGCGCGCGCTCAAGAACGGATTGCCCGTCGGCGGCGGCACGCAGGGCAAGGATATGGAGCGTCTCTCCGTTTCGCTCGGTGTCGCGAAGAGTAGCCTCGATTGGCTTGCCGTCGCGGGCCATCGGCCCGGTCAGCAAATGAAATTCGCGATCGGGCAGCGCCCGCCAATCGAGGAAATGTGTATCGAGGTTGCCGGGTGGCGCTTCGGTGAGGTCGAGCAGTTCGAGGGCGGCCGCGTTGGCAAAAAGGATTTCGCCGCTCCGGGACGCACAGATCAGTGCGGTCGGAGAGGCCTCCAGGATCGCGAAGGCGTCATCGGCCGTCAGGCGCATGCGTTCCTTGCTCCTCGCCTCGAACGGCCATGCGCCGCGCGGGTGAAGACAAGAAGCTATGACCAAAAGCCTAAGATGAGCTTACCGGATTTTGCGGCATTTGCCCCGCGGGCCGTCTCTGCCGTGCCATCTGGAGCGCGAGATGGACGAGGAGGGCCATAAGGACGATGACGCCGCCGACAACGGTGCGGGTGGCGGGGATCTCGCTGTGCAGGAACGCGACCCACAACGGCGCAAGCACCGTTTCCATCGTTCCGAGCAGGGCGGCGAGCGTTGCCGGAATGAGCCGCGCGCCGGTGACGAAGAGCGCCAGCCCGAGGCCGAAGTTGAATGCACCGAAGGCGACGAGGATCGAGAGGTCGCGGCCGCTGACGGCAAATGTCGATGCCTGGCTCGCGGCGACGCTGGCGGCCACCGCCGCGCCGAAGAAGACGGCCGGCGTCATGCGCACATTCGCATAGCGCCGGGTGGTCAGCGTCGCGGCGGCGAAGGCAAAGGCGATCAGGATCGCAAGCGCATCGCCGATCGGTGAAACCTGGCCGGCAACGGAATCGGAGACCATGACGCCCACGCCGAAGAGGACGGCCGCGATCGCGATCCAGGTCTGCCGGCTGACCGGCTCGCCGAACAGAAGGCGGGCAAGCAGGGCGGCGATCAACGGGACGCCCGCCTGGATCAGGACGATATTGGCGACCGTGGTGTGCGCGAGCGCCAGGATGAAGGCGCTCGACGCCGTCGCGAAGCAAAGGCCGACGAACAGACCGGGCAGGCCCATGCCGCGAAAGAGCGCCAGCGTGCCGGTCACCCCGTCGCGCAACAGCATGAAGCCGAGCAGGAAGATAGCGGCGAAGATCGAGCGCCAGAAGACGATCGTCCAGCCGTCCTCGACGTCGAGATAGCGCGCAAGCGCGCCGCCGAAACTGAAGATCACGGCCGACAGAAAGACGAGCACGATGCCGGTCCGTTCGCTCCGGCCGTCCTCTGTTCCAATCGTTGCCGGGGCGGGGGTGGACATGTCGGTGCTCGCCTGGAGTTGACTGCGAATTTCGCAGGAAATCGGGCCGGCGCAAGAGCCGATCGCGACACTTTCATGTCGTAGCGATGATGCCGCCGGACATTTCGAGGCGAACGCAAAA
>CAMPIK010000554.1 GCA_946886325.1 uncultured Shinella sp. | reverse complement strand
GCGGTCGCGGTCGGGGCAAGGCGCTTTCTCGATATCGAGGCGGCGCATATCGACGGCTGTCTCTATCTCGGCGAGGTCAGCCTCGATTTCGTCGAGCGCCTCGTCGCCCTCAAGGGCCGGGTCCGGGTGCCCGCGACGCTCAATGTCGGCTCCGTCGATCTCATTCATCCCGAACTTTTCCGCGGCGCGGCGGACCTTGGCATCAATGGTGCCCGGCTGATGAAGGCGCATGAGGAACTCGGCTGCGTGCCCACCTTCACCTGCGCGCCCTACCAGACGATCTTCCGGCCCCGCTTCGGCGCGCAGGTTGCCTGGGCGGAGTCGAACGCCATCGTCTTCGCCAATTCCGTGCTCGGCGCACGCACGAACCGCTACGGCGATTTCATCGACCTCTGTTGCGCCATGACCGGCCGGGCGCCGGCCTACGGGCTGCATCTCGATGAAAATCGTCGTGCCCGCATCCTCGTCGAGATTGCCGCGCTTCCTTCCGAGTGGGGCGATGCCGGTCAGGCCTGCGTTGCCGTCGGCCATATCATCGGCAGGCGCTGTGGCGACCGGGTTCCGGCCATCGTCGGCCTGCCGGCGAATACGTCCGAAGACGACCTGAAAGCGCTCGGCGCCGTCGCCGCGTCCTCCGGTGCCGTCGCCCTGTTTCATGCCGTCGGGCTGACGCCGGAAGCGCCGACGCTCGAAGCCGCATTCCAGGGTCATTCACCCGAAGAGCGGATCTTGGTTTCGGCGGATGATCTGCGCGAAACGGTGCGCAAACTCTCGACCGTCCCGGACGGCACGGCGCTTTCCGCCGTCAGCCTCGGCACGCCGCATTTCTCGATCGATGAATTCGCGCGGCTCATGCCGCTGCTTTCCGGCCGGCGGGCAAGGGTCGATGTCTATGTGAATACAAACCGGGCCGTTCTGGACGAACTCGAGCGTCGAGGCTGGCGTGCCATCCTGGAAACATTCGGCGTCACGCTTGTGGTCGATACCTGCACCTATGTCACCGCCATCCTGCGCGATCTCTCCGGGGCGGTCATGACCAACTCCGGCAAATGGGCCTACTACGCGCCGGGCAATATCGGCGTCGCGGTCGCCTTCGGCCCGCTTGCGGCCTGCGTCGAATCCGCCGTCGCCGGAAAGGTGGTGCGCCCATGACGCCAAAGGCAGCGATCCGGGGCGAAACGCTGGTGCTGGGCGTCGCGTCAGGCGCGGTGCTGGTGTTGTCCGAGCCCTTGAGCTTCTGGGGCGGGCTCGACAGCGCCACAGGCCGCATCATCGATGCCTGGCATCCGCAGAAGGGGGCGTCGATGGCCGGGCGCGTTCTGCTGATGGCATCGGGCCGCGGTTCGAGTTCGGGCAGTGCGGTGCTGGCGGAAGCGATCCGCCTCGGCAATGGCCCCGCGGCCATCGTGCTTGCAAGCCGGGATGCCATCGTCGCGGTCGGGGCTATGGTGGCCGCCGAACTCTACGGCAAGGCCTGTCCGGTCGTTGTCGTCTCGGCGGAGAACTGGCAGGCCGTCTCGGCAGCCGCAACCGCGTCAATCAACGCGGTGGACGGGGGCGCGGTGATCGAAACCGGACTTTTCGCCTGACGTCACGTAAGCCTTTTCTAAGGCTTTTGCGCCCATGATGGCCCGTTCTTGAGGGCATTCATGCTGAGGCTTGCGCATTATCTCTCCGGCCTGATCGGCGCCAGACGACTTATCGTCGTGCTCGGCGTGCTGACGTCCTTTGCGCTCGTCGTCAGCCTTGCGATCACGCTGGTGATCATGGCGCTCAATTTCATGGCGGACCGGGCGAACGAGCTCGACGAGCAGCGCACGCGCCAGACCGTGGCGGGCGTGCTCAACGCGATGCGCGGCAACATGCGCGATACGGTGCGCGACTATGCCTATTGGGACGACGCGGTGCGCGGCGTCTATGGCGAAGGCAACGAGACCTGGCTCGTCGAGAACTTCGGCCTCTCCACCGAGAACAGTCCGCTCTTCGACACGCTCTTCATGGTCGATGAAAACCACAAGACCCGACTGGCCTACAAGGACGGCAAGCCGATCGACGCGGCCCCGTCCGACTATATCGTCTCCGGTTACGGTGCCTTGGTCGATGAACTGCTTGCCGCCGGTATCGAGAACAGCCGCGAACTTGCCGCCTATGTCGAGACCCGCGATGGCGTCGCCATCATGGCATTGTCGATCGTCCGGCCGGTCTCGGGCGATATCGCAGTGCCGCCGGGCGAAGTCCGTGTCATCGGCATCCTACGCCATATCGACGATCGGCGGATCGAACAGATCGCCGAGAATTTCCTTGTGCCGCAATTGATGCTGACGCGCGAGCCGCCGCGCGGCCGCGACAACGTCTCGCTGATCAGCGGCGAGGGACGGGTGCTCGCCTATTTTTCCTGGAAGCCCAGGCTTCCGGGTGATCTCAGTTATGCGCAGGTCCGGCCCCTGATCTTCGTAGCGCTGCTGGGCGTTGCCTTCTTCTTCGCCCTTCTCGTCCTCACCGGCGTCACCTTCGCCACGCGCCTGAAGGAAGACGAGGGGCAGGCGCGGGCGCTCGCCATTCGCGACAAGCTGAGCGGGCTGAAGAACCGGGCCGGGCTCTATGCG
>CAMPIK010000553.1 GCA_946886325.1 uncultured Shinella sp. | reverse complement strand
ACGTCCCAACGTCCCGCTATGACCACGCCGCTGCCGCAACCCGTGGCGCGTCCGACGCCGGCCCAGCCGGTTGCTGGCAACATGCCGCTGGCAACGCCGGCCCAGCAGCCGGTCGTCCATCCACAACCGCAAGCCTCGCAGCAAGCGATACGGCCAAGCGAGCGCAGCGCGGCCGATGCGCTGGACCAGGCCCGCCAGCGCGTTCTGACGACAACGCCGGCGAACGCAGGGACGATGAGCCGGTCCGGAACCGCAAGTCTCGCGACGCCGACGCGGATCGCCGCAAACCCGTCGCAGCCCGCCGCCGACAACCCGGAACTGGTCAGCGAATTCGAAAAGATCCTGGAAGCCGAAATGTCGAACCCGCCGGTGCGCACATCCGGCAATCCGGCTGTCGCGCGCGGCGAACCGATGGTCGCACAGGCAATACCGGGCAATGCGCAGAAAAGCCGGGAAGAGACCGAGGCCGAGATGGCGCGCCTGCTCGGCGAAATCTCCGCCAACCGGAAAGGCTGACGGTCTCCGGAAAGGTCGCTGCCGCGACACGTGCAGCCGCAAACCACATGGCGGAAACGACAAGGCCCGCCATGCCGGGCATGAGCGGGCCGTGTTGATCAGAAGAATGCCGGGGGCCCGGCTTGCGATAGACCGTGAACCTCCTCGCTCACGGCCTGTCCGTCGAACCCCAACGGGTCGAAAAAGTCCCTATTCGTCGCGATAGACCTTTTCACGACGCTCGTGGCGCTCCTGCGCCTCGATGGAGAGTGTGGCGATCGGCCGGGCGTCGAGGCGCTTCAGGCCGATAGGCTCGCCGGTCTCCTCGCAATAGCCGTAGGTTCCCTCGTCGAGGCGTTGAAGGGCTGCGTCGATCTTGGAGATCAGCTTGCGCTGGCGGTCGCGGGCTCTCAGTTCGATGGCCCTGTCCGTTTCGGACGATGCCCGATCGGCGAGATCGGGATGGTTTGCGCTTTCTTCCGCCAGGTGGTCCAGTGTTTCGCGCGCCTCGCGCAGGATGTCGTTTTTCCAGGCATTCAGCTTCGCTCGAAAATAGGCCCGCTGATTGGCATTCATGAACTCGTCGTCCTCATCGAGGACAAAATTACTAAGATCGATCTTCTCACTCAACGCGATTCTCCTGAAGAACATCTCAAGGGGCGCTGTATAGACCCACGAAAGACCCGATTCAAGCCTCGCAGACCTTACGCACGATTTTTTGAGTCTGCCTGATTTTGACGCTAACCGGCTAATATTTCACCAAGATTACAACAGGATGACCATCCGGCCGTTCCCCTCCCCACAATCGCGCGAGCGAAATCCGTCAAGACACGCCGCAGCCGCGGATGGCGTCCTGCACCCCGGCCGGAAGCTGCACAGGAAATGGTCATCGCGTGTTCGTCGGGCTTTCGACGCAAAGCCGCGCAAACCCGGGCCTCCGGCAGCAGTCGGCACCTTCGCCATCGTCGCCCGCGCAAAAGCAGTTGATCTTTGACCCGCGCAACGACAAAACGGATGCAACGAGGTTCGCTACCGGAAGGGGCACGACTTGCAGGACCAGGACCTTCCCGCCTTCCGTCTCTATCTGCTGCGTCATGCCCGGGCAGCCTGGGCAAAGCCCGGTCAGACCGATTTCGACCGCCCCCTTGACGACGAAGGTTATGCCGAGGCGGAAGTGATCGCCGAGGAAGTGGCCGATCAGGGCTATCGTCCTGATGTGGTGATCTCCTCGACGGCGCTCAGATGCCGCGAGACGGCCGAACCGTTCCGCCGCACGCTCGGCGAGGAACTCGATCTCCAGTTCGTCGATTCGCTCTATGCCGGGCCGATCGGCGTCTATGCCGACATCGCCTTTGCCGCACGCGAGCAGAAATCGCTGATGCTGGTGGGGCACAATCCGATGATCGAGGAACTCTTCCACCGCCTCGTCGGCCAGTCCATCGCAGAGACGGCAGCCCCCTTCGGCTACCCCACCGCCGGCCTCGCAATCCTCGATTTCGACCGGCGACCGCAGCCCGTCGAACTGCCGACGGGACGGCTCACCTGCTTCATCGCCCCCCGTCCGTCGCGCTGAGCTCCAGCGGATCGCCTTTTTTCGGACCCGCCGCCCACCTATATCGCCGTTGAACAGATCCTGATCCGGAAGAATCGATTGCCGCCAACGCTGACCAATCTCGCAGACGACGCCCTGATCGCGCTCGACAATCTTTCGGATCGGGCAGCAGGCCTCGTCAATCCCTCGATCCGTCTCGGCGTGACGGGGCTTTCGCGCGCCGGCAAGACGGTCTTCATCTCCTCGCTCGTCCACAATCTCCTGAACGGCGGGCGCCTGCCGCTCTTTGAAGCGGTGCGCTCCGGCCGCGTGTCGAAGATCCGGCTCGAGCCGCAGCCGGACGATGCCGTGCCGCGTTTTCAATACGAGGAGCACATCCGGGCGCTGGTGCGCGATCGCATCTGGCCGGATTCGACGCGTGCGATCTCTCAGTTGCGCATCACGCTCGATTATGAAAGCGCATCGGGTTGGGGCCGGCTGCTTTCGGCCGGTCGCCTGTCGATCGACATCGTCGACTATCCCGGCGAATGGCTGCTCGACCTTCCGCTGCTGTCCAAGGACTATCGCACCTTCTCGG
>CAMPIK010000552.1 GCA_946886325.1 uncultured Shinella sp. | reverse complement strand
CCGGAAATGGCCTATTTCGAGTGCCTGCACGAAGTGAAGCTGATCGTCGACCTGATCTATGAAGGCGGCATCGCCAACATGAACTACTCGATCTCCAACACGGCCGAGTGGGGCGAATACGTTTCCGGTCCGCGCATCATCACCGCGGAGACGAAGGCCGAAATGAAGCGGGTCCTGACCGATATCCAGACCGGCAAGTTCACCTCGGAATGGATGCAGGAATACCGCTCCGGCTCCGCCCGCTTCAAGGGCATCCGCCGCGTCAACGACTCGCATCAGATCGAGGAAGTCGGCGCCAAGCTGCGCGGCATGATGCCCTGGATCGGCAAGAACAAGCTGGTCGACAAGGCCGTCAACTAAGCTTTCGACGATTTGAGACAGGAAAGCCGGGCGCGATTTGCCCGGCTTTTTCTTTTGCGAAAGTGCCGTCTTGTTCGTCGCTATCCGACTTATGCTGCAATGCAGCAGGGAATATTCTTGCGCGATTCAATCAAAAGGAACAAAATCCTCCCTGTGTCGTTTCACCACCGGGAGGATCGTGCAATGACGGCTATCTTCGAATATTTCGCCCTGATGGACTTCCTCATCCTGTGCGGCATTGCCGCTCTGGTGCTGTGCAGTCTTTACGACAACTACGCTGCCAAGTGAGACACGGCTGATTTCGTGCCGATATTAGGTCAGCATTGTTGACATAAATTCGGTTCCATGATGTTCTCGGCAAAACACCTGTCGAGGAAACATCCATGTTGAACTGGGAACAAGTCTTCGCGACGCGCTCGTCGCGGATGAAGGCGTCGGAAATCCGCGAGCTTCTGAAGCTGCTCGACCGGCCCGACATCATCTCCTTCGCAGGCGGCATTCCTGATCCGGCGCTGTTTCCGGCCGAGGATTTCAGGCTCGCCTTTCAGGACATTTTCTCTTCCCCTGCCGCCCAGTCGGGCCTGCAATATTCGGTCAGCGAAGGCTACCTGCCGTTGCGCCAGTGGCTCGTCGGCGAGATGGGCAAGCTCGGCATTGCCTGTGCTGCGGACAACGTCTTCATCGTTTCGGGCTCGCAGCAGGGTCTCGATTATCTCGGCAAGCTCTTCCTGTCGCCGAACGACACGGCACTCGTCACCCGGCCGACTTATCTCGGCGCCTTGCAGGCGTTCAATGCCTACGAGCCGTCCTATGACCAGCTTTCCGTCACCGGCAACCGCACGCCGGCCTCCTATCGCGAGACGGCAGCCGCGCAGGGCGGCAAGGTGAAGTTCGCCTATCTCTCGGCCGATTTCGCCAATCCGACCGGCGAGACCGTCGACCGGGCGGGCCGCGAGCGGGTGCTGTCGCTAGCAAGCGAGCTCGACATTCCCGTCATCGAGGATGCCGCCTACCAGGCGCTGCGCTACGACGGCGCGGCGATCCCGCCGATCCTCGCTCTGGAGCTTGCCGCAAACGGCGGCGACATCGAGAAAGCCCGCACCATCTATTGCGGCAGTTTTTCGAAGACCCTCGCGCCGGGCCTGCGCGTCGGATACATCGTCGCGAGCACCACCGTGATCCGCAAGCTCGTGCTGATGAAGCAGGCGGCCGACCTGCATTCCTCCACCCTCAACCAGATGGCGATCGCCCATGTCGCCGAGCGCGGCTTCGACGCACAGGTCGCGAAAATCCGGGCCGCCTATAGCGGGCGGCGCGATTGCATGCTGGCGGCGCTCGCGCGGCACATGCCTTCAGGCACGCGCTGGACGAAGCCGGAGGGCGGCATGTTCGTCTGGGTGACGCTGCCGGATGGTTTGGACGGAACGGCGCTGCTCGCCAAGTCCGTCGAGACCGAGAAGGTCGCCTTCGTCCCCGGTCGCGCCTTCCACGCCGACGGCTCGGGCGCCGACACGATCCGCCTCAGCTTCTCCTGCGCCGACGACGCTATGATCGAGGAGGGCATTTTCCGCCTCGGCCGGCTCGTGCGCTCGGAACTGATTGCGCTCGCCGCCTGAGAGACCTTCTCAGGTTTCGGCGAGCCAGCGGCAGGCCGCCTCGAAGACGAGATCGGGCAGGACCTCGAACGTATAGGGCGCGTGCGCGCGCTCCCATTTCTGGTGATAGTCGCGGCCCCAGGGGCCGATATTGACGACCGGAAAGGCGAGCAGGTCTGCCGGCGCATCGTCGGCGAAGATCGAGGCCGGGGTGTTGGCGTTGATGATGGCGCCATCCGTCGTGTCGGGGCGATGGCCGAGATAGCTCATGTCGGAAATGCCGGCGAAGATCTGCTTGAATGTGATGGACGTCGCGTGGCGGGCGGCGACCTCTTGCATCACGCCGGCGATTGCCGCCTTCATCCGCGCGCCGTCCGCGCCGAAACGGTCGATGTGCACGAGCGGGTAGTGCAGGCTGCCGAAGCCGATGACGACGGCCGGCCCCTCGATGCCGGCCTCCGTGACCGCGGCATCGACGAGCGCGCGGGTGATCTCCAGCGGATTGTCCTTTGACGCGAGCGATGCCTCGAGACTTGCCAGCCGGGCGAGGGCCTCGCTGCCGCCGCGCTCCGCGACCCGCCGGTGCACCTGCTCATAGGTCAGGATCGCCGGACGGTCGCCCGTTTCCGCGCCCGACGTTCCCATCGCTGTCTGGCGGTGAGCGGCCTGCTGGCCG
>CAMPIK010000551.1 GCA_946886325.1 uncultured Shinella sp. | reverse complement strand
CGTGCCGGGCAATGACGAACAGCCTGCGCCGGCCGACGACAACACGTTCGATCCGGCAGCGGTCGAGGCGACAGACGATACCGCCATCACTGACGACGCGACCGACAATCAGCCGGACGTCGCCGCCGCAACGCCCGAAACGCCCGTCGAAGACATGCCCGGCCTCGAAATCGGCCCGCATGCCGACGACCTGCCGCGCACGGAACTGGCGGCAATAGCGCCGCCGCGCACCCGCATGGACTACGGTCTGACGGCGAGCGTTGTCGATGCCATTCCGGTCGCGCTCCTGATCCACGCCGGTGACCGGCTGATCCATGCCAATCCGGAATTCGCCAGGATGACCGGCTATGCCTCCGCCGAGGCGCTCATGCAGGCCGGTGGCCTGGATATTCTCTTCGACGCATCGGCTGACGATACCGGGACATCAGGCGGAACCCTGCTGCTTCGCCACGCCGATGGCGAGAAGACGATGGCGGCCCGTGCACGCCTGCAATCGGTGCGCTGGGAAGACGGCTCGGCGCTGATGCTGGCGCTTGCGCCCGCCGAGGCCGAGGCCGCGACAGAAGAGCAGCCCGCTGCGGAAGCGGCTGACACGGCGACGGTCGATGACGCGCCGAGTGCCGAACAGGCGCTCATCGCCTCGCTCCGCGTCGAATCCTCGGAACTGCGGTCCATCCTCGAAACGGCGACCGACGGTGTCGTGGTTGTCAGCCAGGACGGCGAAATCCGGTCGATGAACCGCTCCGCAAGCGCACTCTTCAACTATGACGAGGACGATACACGCGGCAAACCCTTTGCGATGCTCTTCGCCCATGAAAGCCAGAAGGCGGTGCTCGACTATCTGAGCGGCCTTTCGGGCCACGGGGTCGCAAGCGTGCTCAACGACGGCCGCGAGGTGATCGGCCGCGAATCCGCCGGCGGCTTCATCCCGCTCTTCATGACGATGGGTCGCCTCTCATCGTCCAGCAGCTACTGCGCCGTCATTCGCGACATCACGCAGTGGAAGCGCACGGAAGAGGAACTGCGCAACGCCAAGCGGGCGGCCGAGACGGCAAATGCCCACAAGAGCGATTTCCTCGCCCGCGTCAGCCACGAGATCCGCACGCCGCTCAATGCGATCATCGGTTTCTCCGACATGATGGCGACCGAACGCTTCGGTCCGATCGGCCATCCCCGCTATATCGAATATGCAAACGACATCGGCCGTTCCGGCCGGCACGTGCTCGACATCGTCAACGACCTGCTCGACATATCCAAGATCGAAGCCGGCGAGATGGATCTCGAGTTCACCGCCGTCGGCCTCAACGAGACGATCGCCGAAGCCGTCTCGCTCGTCCAGCCGCAGGCCAACAGCCAGCGCGTGATCATCCGGACCTCGCTGTCGAATGCAGTGCCGCAGGTCGTGGCCGATCTGCGCTCGATCAAGCAGATCGCGCTCAACATCCTGTCGAATGCCATTCGCTTCACGCCATCCGGCGGCCAGATCGTCGTCTCGACGGCCTATGAGGCAAATGGCAGCGTCGTGCTGCGCATCCGCGATACCGGCGTCGGCATGACCCGCAGCGAACTGGAGCAGGCGATGAAGCCGTTCCGCCAGGTGACGACGGGGGCGCGCAAGCGTGGCGACGGCACGGGCCTCGGCCTGCCGCTGACCAAGGCGATGGTCGATGCCAATCGCGCGAACTTCGCCATCAACTCGACGCCGAACGAGGGCACGCTCGTCGAAATCACATTTCCGTCGCCGCGCGTCTTGGCAGATTGACGCCGGGGCGGTAAAGCGGTGCATCGCATCGCTCCCCGCAAGGAACCCATCTTGCAGGCCTTATCCAGCCTCCTGGCGACCCGGCCGAAGCGCAGGCCCGGTACCGGCGCGCATCGCACGATCACGCTCTCGGCCTTCCTGACCGCGATCATCGTGGTGATGCCGATCGTCGCGATCGTCGTCATTGCCGCAACCGGCTCGACCGATGACTGGCCGCACCTCATTGCCAATGTCATTCCGCGGGCGACCGCACGTACGGTAATGCTGATCGCCGGCGTCGCCGCCCTGACGACCGTCGTCGGCGTGACCAGTGCGTGGCTGGTGGCAAGCTGCGAATTCCCCTTCCGCAGGACGCTTTCCTGGCTGCTGGTCCTGCCCCTGGCGATCCCCGGCTATCTGGCAGCCTATGCCTTCGCGCAGTTCTTCGACTTCACCGGCCCCGTGCAAACCGCATGGCGAGCGCTTTTCGGATTTGAGACGAGCCGGGACTACTGGTTTCCGGAAGTGCGCACCACCGGCGGTGCCGTCTTCATTCTCGGAAGCGTTCTCTACCCCTATATCTATCTCGCCGCGCGCGCGATGTTCCTGATGCAGGGACGGGCTGCGGCCGATGTCGCCCGCACGCTCGGTGCCAAGCCGCTTACGGTCTTTGCACGCGTGCAGATCCCGATGGCGCGACCGGCCATCATGGTCGGGCTGACGCTCGTCGCCATGGAGACGCTGAACGATATCGGGGCGGTGGAATATCTCGGCGTGCAGACGCTCACCTTCTCGATCTTCGACACCTGGCTCAATCGCGGAAGCCTTTCCGGCGCTGCCCAGATTGCCTGCATCATGCTGCTCTTCATCGCCGCCCTGCTCTTCATCGAGCGGGCCGC
>CAMPIK010000550.1 GCA_946886325.1 uncultured Shinella sp. | reverse complement strand
CCACACGCTCTATGCCGGCCTGCTGCCTGATGTGACGACGGTGCGCGCCACCTTCCATCGCTACGTGATCGACGCCAACCGCGATCCGGCTGGTGTCAGCCTTTATCCGGGCCAGAACACCACCGGCCTCGTTCCCGAGACGGATTTCGACGGCAGGGCGATCTGGAAGGATGGTGCCGCGCCGACAGAAACCGACATCGCCGAGCGGCTTGCGCGCTTCCATGCGCCCTATCACGCGGCACTCGCCGCCGAGGTCGAGCGCTTGAAGGCGATCCATGGCGTGGCGATCCTCTACGACTGCCACTCGATCCGCTCGCACATCCCCTTCCTCTTCGAAGGCAAGCTGCCGGATTTCAACATCGGCACCGACATGGGCCGCACCTGCGCGCCGGAGATCGAACGGGCGACCGTCGAAAGCTGCGCCGCGGCAACGGGTTACGACCATGTGCTGAATGGCCGATTCAAGGGCGGCTGGACGACGCGGCACTACGGGAAACCCGAGACCGGCGTGCATGCCATCCAGATGGAACTCGCCCAGTCGACCCATCTTGCCACCGAGACACCGCCCTTCGCCTATGACACGGCGAAGGCCGAGAGACTGCGCATTCACCTGAAAACCCTTCTTCAACGCCTCGAGGCCGTCGCCTCGACGCTTGCTCGCTGATCCGGGAGAGACGCCATGACCATCAACCCCCGCCACAACATCCGCGAAATCCGCAGCCCGCGCGGCACGGAACTTTCCGCCAAGAGCTGGATGACCGAGGCGCCGCTCCGCATGCTGATGAACAACCTCGACCCTGACGTCGCGGAAAACCCGCACGAACTGGTCGTCTATGGCGGCATCGGCCGCGCGGCGCGCACCTGGGCCGATTTCGACAAGATCGTCGCGTCGCTGCGCGATCTCGAGGAGAACGAGACGCTGCTCGTGCAGTCCGGCAAGCCGGTCGGCATCTTCCGCACCCACAAGGACGCGCCGCGCGTGCTGATCGCCAATTCCAACCTGGTGCCGCACTGGGCCACCTGGGACCATTTCAACGAGCTGGATAAGAAGGGCCTTGCCATGTACGGCCAGATGACGGCCGGCTCGTGGATCTATATCGGCAGCCAGGGCATCGTTCAGGGCACCTACGAGACCTTTGTCGAGGCCGGCCGCCAGCATTACGGCGGTAGTCTCAAGGGCAAGTGGGTGCTGACCGGCGGCCTCGGCGGCATGGGCGGCGCCCAGCCGCTCGCCGCCGTCATGGCCGGCGCCTCCTGCCTTGCCGTCGAGTGCAACCCGGACTCGATCGATTTCCGCCTGCGCACCCGCTACATCGACGAGAAGGCCGAGACGCTCGACGAGGCCATGGCGATGATCGACCGCTGGACGAAGGCGGGCGAGGCCAAGTCCGTCGGCCTGCTCGGCAATGCAGCCGAAATCCTTCCAGAGATGGTCCGCCGCGGCATCCGCCCTGATATGGTCACCGACCAGACCTCGGCGCATGACCCCATCAACGGCTACCTGCCGAAGGGCTGGACGATGGCCGAGTGGAAGGCCAAGCGCGAGAGCGACCCGAAGGCCGTCGAAAAGGCCGCCCGCGCCTCGATGCGCGAGCATGTGGAGGCGATGATCGCCTTCCAGGACATGGGTATCCCGACCTTCGACTATGGCAACAACATCCGCCAGGTCGCCAAGGAGGAAGGCCTCGAAAACGCCTTCGCCTTCCCGGGCTTCGTGCCGGCCTATATCCGCCCGCTGTTCTGCCGCGGCATCGGCCCGTTCCGCTGGGCCGCCCTTTCCGGCGATCCGGAGGACATCTACAAGACCGACGCCAAGGTGAAGGAACTGACGCCCGGCAACACGCACCTGCACAACTGGCTCGACATGGCGAAGGAGCGGATTTCCTTCCAGGGCCTGCCGGCGCGCATCTGCTGGGTCGGCCTCGGCGACCGCCACCGCCTCGGCCTCGCCTTCAACGAGATGGTGAAGAACGGCGAGCTGAAGGCTCCGGTCGTCATCGGCCGCGACCACCTCGATTCCGGCTCCGTCGCCTCGCCGAACCGCGAGACGGAAGCGATGAAGGACGGCTCGGATGCCGTGTCCGACTGGCCGCTGCTGAATGCGCTGCTCAACACCGCCTCGGGCGCCACCTGGGTGTCGCTGCACCATGGCGGCGGCGTCGGCATGGGCTTCTCGCAGCATTCGGGCGTGGTCATCTGCTGCGACGGTTCGGATGAGGCCGCCGAGCGCGTCGGCCGGGTGCTCTGGAACGACCCGGCGACCGGCGTCATGCGCCACGCCGATGCCGGCTACGAGATCGCCATCGACTGCGCGAAGGACAAGGGCCTCCGGCTCCCCGGCATTCTCGGCAACTGATCCATTTGGGGCGCGGCAGGGGATGCCGCGCCTCGTTTTCTTCTGGAGGAGACTTATCATGGCAAACGCCACCACCCATGACGGCGGCTCGCGCGCCGGCGCCGGGCTCAAGCTCGTGCTCTTCAGCCTCATCGGCATCGTGCTCTTCTTCGTGCCGGTCACCATTGCCGGCAAGTCGACGATCCTGCTCGACCACGCGACCACCGGCGTCACGACGCAGCATCACCCGGGCGCCGTCACCTTCGTCTGCATGCTGATCGCCTATGGCGCCATCGACACCTTCGAGC
>CAMPIK010000549.1 GCA_946886325.1 uncultured Shinella sp. | reverse complement strand
ACCGCATGGACGAGCCGAGCCGCGCCATCCTGGTGCCCGCCAACCGCTTCGAGGTCATGGAGTGCCAAGCGGCGCTCGACGCCAACTATATAGGCGCCCAGGACACGCCGCCGGTCGGGCACGGCGCACTCGACGTGCTCGCGCAACATGTGCTCGGCATGGCTTGCGCCGCGCCCTTTGACGAGGAGTCACTCTTTTCCGAAGTGACCTCAGCCGCTCCCTATACCGATCTTTCGCGGGAAAAATTCGGCCGCATCGTGCAGTTCGTCGCGACCGGCGGCTATGCGTTGAAAACCTATGAGCGCTATGCCCGCATCCGCAAAACGGTGGACGGGCTCTGGCGTGTCTCCAACCCGCAGGTCGCCCAGCAATATCGCCTCAACCTCGGCACGATCGTCGAAATGCCGATGCTGAACGTGCGAATGGTCAAGCGGGGAGCGAAGGGTGCGATCGGCCGGGGCGGTGCGTCGCTCGGCAAGGTGGAGGAGTATTTCCTCGAAATGCTGTCGCCCGGCGACACGTTCCTGTTCTCCGGCAAGGTGCTGCGCTTCGAGGGCATTCGGGAGAACGAGTGCCTCGTCTCCCAGGCCTTTTCGCTGGATCCAAAGGTGCCGGCCTATGCCGGCGGCAAGTTTCCGCTGTCCACCTATCTCGCCGACCAGGTGCGCAGCATGCTGGACGACCCGCAGCGCTGGGGCGCGCTGCCCGATCAGGTTCGCGACTGGCTCGCCCTGCAGCGCGACGTCTCCGCCCTGCCGAAGCGCGACGAACTGCTGATCGAGACCTTCCCGCGCGGCAGCCGGCACTACATGGTTGCCTATCCTTTCGAGGGACGGCTGGCGCACCAGACACTCGGCATGCTGCTGACCCGCCGCCTCGAGCGCGCAGGTCGGCGCCCGCTCGGCTTCGTCGCGACCGACTATTCGCTGGCCATCTGGGCGCTGGACGATCTCGGCCATGCCTTCACCGTCGAACGGCCGTCGCTATCAAGTCTCTTCGACGAGGACATGCTGGGCGACGATCTCGAAGCCTGGCTCGACGAGAGCTTCATGCTCAAGCGCACCTTCCGCAATTGCGCCGTGATTGCCGGGCTGATCGAGCAGCGCCATCCGGGCAAGGAAAAGACCGGGCGGCAAGTCACCGTTTCCGCCGACCTGATCTACGACGTGCTCCGAAGCCACGAGCCGGACCACATCCTGCTGGAGGCGACCCGCAACGATGCGGCGGCGGGGCTTTTGGATATTCAGCGATTGGGCGATATGCTTCAGCGAATCAAGGGCCACATCACCCACCGCCGGCTCGATCGCATTTCACCGCTCGCCGTGCCGATCATGCTTGAGATCGGCAAGGAGCCGGTGGCGGGCGAAGCGCAGGATTCGCTGCTGGCGGAAGCGGCGGAAGACCTGATCGCCGAGGCGATGGGCGAGGCACCTGTCTGAGGGTTGAAGGACGAAAATGCAGAGGCTTGCGCTGGCAACGGCGGATATTCAGGATTTCGGCGCCGTCTCGGCCCGCACGGTGGTGGCGGGCGTCGAGGCCGTGTGCGATCCGCTGGGCGCGCTTTACCTGCCGGAAAGCCGCCTGCTCGTCGTCTCTGATCTGCATCTCGAAAAGGGCGCTGCCTTCGCGCGCCGCGGCATGATGCTTCCGCCCTACGATACATTGGCGACTTTGAAGGTTCTGGAAGCCGTCATCGCCCGGCACGATCCGGCGATCGTCGTCAGCCTTGGCGACAATTTCCATGACCGCGTCGGCTCCGCACATCTGCCGGAGATATTTCGCACGAAGATTACGGAACTGGCGCGCGGTCGCGACTGGATCTGGATCAACGGCAACCATGATCCGGATGGCACCGTGGACCTGCCCGGCCAGTCGGCCGACGAGCTGCATTATGCCGGCCTCGCCTTCCGCCACGAACCGTCGCTGATTTCTCCCGCCGGCGAGATCGCCGGCCACCTGCATCCTGCTGCCACCGTTGTCCGTCGCGAGAAGGCGGTGCGCCGCCCGTGCTTCGCGACCGATGGCCGCCGCATGCTGATGCCGGCTTTCGGGCTGATGACGGGCGGGCTTGATCTCCGCCACAAGGCAATGGCCGGCCTGTTCGACCGGCCAAGCCTCGTCGCCCACATGATGGGCCGGGATCGCATCTATTCGGTGCGCTTTGCCAACCTGATCGGGTGAAACGCTTCCACCGTCAGCTTGCCCGCATCAGCCTCAGGATCGTCGATTCGCCGCCGCCGCGCTGTTCCGTCACGGCATAGACCGTGCCGTCGGGCGCGACCTTGACGTCGCGGATGCGAGCATCGAGCGGAACCCGCTCCTCGTTTGCCACCCGGTCGCCGTCCATATGCAGGACGACGAGGCCCTGGCTGACAAGGCCGCCGACAAGGAAGGCGCCCTGCCATTCCGGGATGGCATCGCCGTCGTAAAAGGCCATGCCGGACGGGCCGATGACCGGATCCCAGTAATAGACCGGCTGCTCGGTGCCGTCCTTGGCTGTCAGGCCTTCGCCGACCGCTCCGCCGCTGTACTCGATGCCATAGGTGACCTCCGGCCAGCCGTAGTTCTTGCCGGCTTCCGGCCGGTTCAGTTCGTCGCCGCCCTTCGGGCCATGTTCGACGGTCCACAGCCGTCCGTCGCCATCAA
>CAMPIK010000548.1 GCA_946886325.1 uncultured Shinella sp. | reverse complement strand
GGCCGAGGAGCTGATCTATTCGCGGGTCGGCGCCGGCGCCTATGTCAGCGAGACGCTTGAGCAGGAACGGCCGATCCAGCCGCCGGCAATGCCCGCGACGGCCGATGCCACGCCGCCGCGGCTGGCGCGTCTCAGCATCGAGGCGTCGGAGCAGTATTTCCCCCGGCTCGCCCATCCGGAAGTCCCCCGGCCCTTCGTCACCGGCATGCCGGCCAATGACGAATTTCCGATGGCGCTCTGGGCCAGGCTTTCCGCGCAGCACTGGCGCCAGTCGCGCCATCTGGTCCTCGGCTATCCGGATCCGGTCGGGCTCTACGAATTGCGCCGGGCGATCGCCAACCACCTCAAGGCCAATCGCGGCGTCGCCTGCGAGCCGGATGACGTCTTCGTCTTCAACGGCGCGCAGGATGCCTTCAACCGGATCGGCCAGATGCTGCTCAATCCGGGCGACAAGGTCTGGTTCGAGAATCCGGGGCCGATCGGCGCGCGCAACAGCCTCGTGTCGAGCGGCGCGAGCCTCGTGCCGGTGCCGGTGGACGATCAGGGCATCGATGTCGCGGCCGGCCTGAAGCTTTGCCCGGAATTCCGCATGGCCTTCGTGACGCCGGCGCGCCAGCATCCGCTCGGCGTCACCATGTCGCTCGGCCGGCGGCTGGAACTGCTGAACGCCGCCGGGCGATGCGGCGCCTGGATCGTCGAGGACGACTATGACGGCGAGTTCTACTATTCCGGCCATCCCGCGCCGACGCTGAAAAGCGTCGATACGACCGGACGCGTCATCTATGTCGGCACCTTTTCGAAGGTGATGTTCGCGGCGCTTCGGCTCGGCTACGTGGTCGCGCCGCCGGAGCTCGGCAAGATGTTCCGCCGCGTCGCCGGCGCCACGATGCAGGGTGCGCCCTCAAGCCTGCAGTCGATCATGGCGAACTTCATGGAGCAGGGCTATTTCAACGCCCATCTGCGGCGGATGCGGCGCATCTATGCCGAACGGCAGACGGCGCTCGTGGAGGCCGCGGCGACGCATCTGGAGGGCCTGCTCGACGTGCAGCCGACGAACACCGGCTTTCAGACGGTCGGGCGCCTGCCCGAGGGTATCGACGAAGACGCGGTGGCGGCAAGGGCGCGCGACCGCGGCATCATCCTCTCGCCGCTCAGCCGCTTCTCGCTCGCACCGGCGCAGAAGGGCCTGATCCTCGGCTTCAGTGCGGTTTCGCCGCGCGCCACCGCTTCTGCCGTCCAGGACCTCGCCGACCTGCTGCGGGGGATGCGCGCGGGGAAATAGTGCCGAATGCCGGCGCGCAATCGCCGGCCTATCGGATGTCGGCCAGTGCTTCCGGCATCCAGTGTCGCTCCTTCCGGCTTGCCTTGAAGAAGCAGCGCCCATGCTTCTCAAGGGCGCGGTGATCGATTTCGAATCCGAGGCCCGGCGATTGCGGCATGTCGAACCAGCCGCGATTGTGCACGAAGGGTTGCCCGATGATCGCATCGCGACCTTCCGGAACCCAGCCGGGTGGAGAAACCGGATATTCGTAGAGCATTTCGTCGGCAAAGCCGCTGGCGGCGAAAACGTGGGCGTTGACGATGAAACCGAAGCCATTCGACCAGCAATGCGGCGTGAACTTCAGGCCCCGCTCCCGGCAGAGCCTGCTCAGGTCCATGCCCTGCTTGACCCCGCCCGCCCACATCGCGTCGGGCTGGAAGATATTGTAGCAGCCCATTTTCGCCATGCGGGCGAGTTCGTTGTAGCCCATCAGATGCAGTTCGCCGCCGGCAATCGGAACCCGGGAATAGGCCGTCAACCTGGCGATCTCCTCGTGCCATTCGCCAAACAGCGGCTCTTCCACCCAGGCAAGTCCAACATCGGCCGCCGCATCGACGAAGCGCTTCGCCCGGTCGAGCGACCAGAGCGGTGCTGCACCATTCTGCGTCAGGCGAAACGCCTGATTGCAGTCGACCGAAATCTTCATCCGGCCCTGCATATAGGTCGCGGCATCGGAAATATGCGCGATATCGACCTGCTCGTCGAAATCATGAATACGAATCTTCATCGTGTCGAAGCCGTCTTCAAGCCGCGCCTCGGCTTCCTCGCGGCGCGCGGCCGGCTCCTTGATTTCGCCGGCGGATGCGTAGAGCTTGATGCGATCATGGGTGCCGCCGAGCAGCTTGTAGAGCGGTAGCCCGGCATTCTTTGCCTTGATGTCCCAGAACGCCGGTTCGAGCCACCAATTGAAATTGCCGCCCACGGCCATGATCTGGATCCGCTCGGAAACCGTCTCGATATCCTCGGGATCCTGGCCGAGAAAGAGGTTCGCCATGGTGTCGCCGATGCCGGCGCGATCGCGTCCACCGCCCGAAAAAGCGCTCCAGCCTTCGACGCCATCGTCCGTGATCAATCGCGCCAGTGTGAAAGACACATTGTGGCGGATCGTGCCCGGCATCCATGACGGCGCAAACGGTGCGGGCAGGGGCGCGTTCACAACATAGAGTTCGATCCGGTCCAATATCTGCATTTCCAACCCTCCTGCAATTTTCTCAAGTTTCCGGTTGCATTGTCATGCTGGCTACAGGCGGGAGCCTAGGAAGAAAGTGGAATGCTCACGATATCCAATTTGATTAATTGGGAAGGCCAGTCTGATGGGACGGGAA
>CAMPIK010000547.1 GCA_946886325.1 uncultured Shinella sp. | reverse complement strand
ATCCTGCGCGTCGCTGACTGCGTGGGAGCGACATCGCAAAAAGTTCGGCCGCCTCGCAGGCGGCCGGTTCGATTCAGATCGTGGCATTTTCTTACCTGCTGCAGGAAGTCAGGCGGCATTTATATTCGCCGCGGCCGGCAAGCTTCCTGAAGGCGCCGCCAAGTTCCGTGCACAGCCCGGACAACGCATGGTTCTCCCATATAAGGCTGTCGCCGACGAGCTTCGGTCGATCGGGCAGGTCCCCCACGAAGTCGATCTTCTCCGTCGAGCGGTCGAGACGCCTCTGATCGTCCTGCGCCACGGCAAGTCCGCCGCTCGCCATGAGCACCGCGCAGGCCGTGCCAAGTATTGCCGGGGCTTTTCCCCGAACTGTGGTGGTCAGCATGATGGGTCTCCGTCTTTGGCCGCGATATTGCGGCTACGGATCAGCCCTCAAGCCGATCCGCGCCCCGTGAGAACGGGCCGAGCGGGGCGATATTCCATCGATCGGGACGGGAGACTGCGACGGGAAAGGCAATGGCAGACGTCATGACATTTCTGCGTATCCCTACGCGAGATGTCCGACAGCCATCGGAACCTCCGGTTCCTTGTAACTGCTTGATTTTCCTGCCTTGAGATCAATGGTAGCGGAGGAGGGATTTGAACCCCCGACACAAGGATTATGATTCCTCTGCTCTAACCAACTGAGCTACTCCGCCCCATGGAGGGCTGCGGCTGCGTCGTTGCACGGCAGCCGAGGTCGCGCGGGATATAGTGTGGTCGCGTTCGGCGTGTCAAGCTGATGCGAGCGCGGAATGGCCGGCCTCTGGCGCCGCCTGGATACGATGCCGATGCGGCCGCCGCACGGGGTTGAGTTCACCGGGGCCGGTCGATATGTGTCTGCCGACACATCGACGGCTAAGGGAATAAATGGCGCCGCGCATTGCAGTTCTCGGCTGCGGATACTGGGGCAGCAACCACATCCGCACTCTGAAGGGCCTCGGTGCGCTTCACGCCGTATCCGACGCCAACCTTGCGCGGGCGGAGGGGTTTGCCGTCGAGCACGACTGCCTGGCCATCGCACCGGATGCCTTGATGGCTCGCGACGATGTCGATGCGGTCGTGATGGCGCTACCGCCGCAGTTTCATGCCGACGCGGCCGTCGATGCGGTTCGCAACGGCAAGGACGTGCTGGTCGAGAAGCCGGTGGCGCTGACCGTCGCCGACGCCGAGCGTTCTGTCGCGGCGGCGCGCGAGGAAGGCCGCATCTTCATGACCGTCCATGTCCTGCGTTTCCATCCGGCCTTCGAGAAGCTGAAATCGCTGATCGACAACGGCGATCTCGGCGAGGTGAAATACATCCATTCGCATCGGCTCGGCCTCGGAAAATTCCATACCGAGAACGACGCGCTATGGGACCTGGCGCCGCACGATCTGTCGATGATTCTGGCCATCACCGGCAGCTTTCCCGAGGAAATCCGCGGCGAGGGCGCCGCGCTGCTCGACCACCTCAGCGACTTCGCGCATCTCCACATGCGCTTTCCGGGCGGGCTGCGCAGCCATCTGTTCACCTCCCGGCTGAACCCCTACCGTGAGCGGCGGCTTACCGTCGTCGGCACCAAGGCGATGGCGGTGTTCGACGACGTCGAGCCGTGGGAGCGCAAGCTTGCCGTCTACAGGCACGCCGTCTGGCAGGACAGCGGCCACTGGGCGTTCACCGCCAACGAGCCGGCTTATGTTCCCGTCAGCGAGGGCATGCCGCTCACCCGCGAACTGCGGCACTTCATCGAATGCGTCGAGACACGCGCCGAGCCGCGGACGAGCGGCGCCGAGGCGATCGACGTGCTGCGCATCCTGACCGCCGGGACGGTCATCCACGACTAGGCCGGTCTCGCAAGGCGAGCGGCATATTCAGGCCAGATTCGTCTTCTATCCCCGATTGGAATTTCACCGCAGATTACACCGCCCGTTCGTGTGTGATCCTGCCCCACTGGCGCGGGCAGTTGGTTGTGCCTATGACGGCGGTGGCAACAGGGCATCACGATGCAATTCATAGACTTGGCCGCGCAGCGCGCGCGAATCGGCGACAGGCTCAAGGCGGCGATCGATCGCGTCGTCGACGAAGGCAAGTACATCCTCGGTCCCCAGGTCGGCGAGTTCGAACGACGTCTGGCCGACTATGTCGGCGTCAAGCATGCGGTGGCCTGCGCCAACGGCACCGACGCGCTGCTGCTGCCGCTGCTCGCCTCGGGCGTCGGGCCGGGCGATGCGGTCTTCGTGCCGAGCTTCACCTTTGCCGCGACGGCGGAAGTCGTCGCGCTGGCCAAGGCCAAGCCCGTCTTCGTCGATGTCGATCCCGACAGCTACAATATCGATATCGAAAGCCTCGAAGCCGCCATCGCCATGGTGCGCGAGCAGGGCACGCTGACGCCGAAGGCGATCATCCCCGTCGACCTGTTCGGCCTGGCGGCCGACTACGGTGCGATCGCGGCCATCGCCGAGCGCGAAGGGCTGATGGTCATCGAGGACGCCGCCCAGGCGATCGGCGGCATCAGCGCGGGACGCCGTTGCGGCGCGTTCGGCGACGTCGCCTCGACGAGCTTCTATCCGGCCAAGCCGCTCGGCTGCTACGGCGACGGCGGCGCCATGTTCACCAATGACGACGCGTT
>CAMPIK010000546.1 GCA_946886325.1 uncultured Shinella sp. | reverse complement strand
CCCGGCGTCGGCGTGAACCCGCTGCGCGGCCAGAACAACGTTCAGGGCTCCTGCGACATGGGCTCGTTCCCGCACGAGCTTCCAGGCTACCGCCACATCTCTGATGATGCGACGCGCGACATCTTCGAGAAGCTCTGGGGCGTCACGCTCAACAACGAGCCGGGCCTGCGCATCCCGAACATGCTGGACGCCGCCGTCGACGGTTCGTTCAAGGGCATCTACATCCAGGGCGAGGACATCCTCCAGTCCGACCCGGATACGAAACACGTCTCGGCCGGCCTTGCCGCCATGGAATGCGTCGTCGTGCAGGACCTCTTCCTGAACGAAACCGCCAACTACGCCCATGTCTTCCTGCCGGGCTCGACCTTCCTCGAGAAGGACGGCACCTTCACCAATGCGGAACGCCGCATCAACCGCGTCCGCCGCGTGATGTCGCCGAAGAACGGGCTTGCCGACTGGGAAGTCACCCAGAACCTCGCGCAGGCGATGGGGCTCAACTGGAACTACACCCATCCCTCGCAGGTCATGGACGAGATCGCCGCGACGACGCCGAGCTTCGCCAAGGTCTCCTACGACTATCTGGAGAAGATGGGCTCGGTGCAGTGGCCCTGCAACGAGAAGGCGCCGGAAGGCTCGCCGATCATGCATGTCAACGGCTTCGTGCGCGGCAAGGGCAAGTTCATCCGCACGGAATATGTTGCGACCGACGAGAAGACCGGCCCGCGCTTCCCGCTGCTGCTGACCACCGGCCGCATTCTCAGCCAGTACAATGTCGGTGCGCAGACGCGGCGCACGGAAAATGTCGTCTGGCATGCGGAAGACGTGCTGGAAATCCATCCGCACGACGCCGAAAACCGCGGCATCCGCGAGGGCGACTGGGTGCGTCTCGGAAGCCGCTCGGGCGACACGACGCTGCGCGCGGTCATCACCGATCGCGTGTCGCCGGGCGTCGTCTACACGACCTTCCACCATCCGAACACGCAGGCGAACGTCATCACCACCGACTTCTCCGACTGGGCAACCAACTGCCCGGAATATAAGGTGACGGCCGTGCAGGTCTCGCCCTCCAACGGTCCGTCGGAGTGGCAGGTCGAATATGACGAACTCGCCCGCCAGTCGCGCCGGATTTCCGGCAAGCTGGAGGCGGCGGAGTAAGGACGGTTTCCGTGCCGGATATCGCAACGACGGCCCTCGTTCCCGAACGTGCCCGCCGCAACGGGCGGCTTGCCGATGGCAGCCGCATCGTTCCGGAGGAAACGGCGATCGCCTTTTCCTATGGCGGATCGACCCATGCCGTGATGATGGCGACGCCGGCCGATCTCGAGGATTTCGCTGTTGGATTCAGCCTCACCGAGGGCATCATCACCGATCCGTCCGAGATCGAGGCGATCGAGCCGGTCGTCGAGGACAAGGGCATCGACGTGCAGATCCGCCTGACGGACGCGCAGAATGACGCGCTCGTCGCGCGCCGCCGGCATATGGCGGGGCCGGTCGGCTGCGGTCTCTGCGGTATCGAATCGATCGAGCAGGCGGTGCGCGAGACACCATCCGTGCGTGCGTCTCAGCTTACGCTGTCGGAAGACGAGGTTGCCGAAGCCGTTCGTCTGTTGAACGGTCAGCAGCCGCTGCATATGGAAACGCGGGCCGTGCATGGCGCGGGCTTTTATGTGCCGGGCACGGGGCTGATTGCCGTGCGCGAGGATGTCGGCCGGCACAATGCGCTGGACAAGCTGGCGGGTGCTGCGGCGCGTGCGGGCTACAGGGGCGCGGTCGGAGCGGTCGTCGTCACCAGCCGGGTCTCGGTCGAAATGGTGCAGAAGACGGCGATCGTCGGCAGTCCCTTCATCATCGCCATCTCCGCGCCGACGGCGCTTGCCATCCGCACGGCGGAACAGGCGGGCATGACGCTGATCGCGCTGGTGCGTGGCGATGAGTTCGAGATTTTCACGGGCGCGGAGCGGGTCGTTGCGACCGACGCAGCCCCTCGCAAGGCCGGAAACGGCTAGAGCATTTTGTATTTGTCGCATTGTCCGACGCCGAAGCGAGCTTCGGCTGGAAATGCTCCAGGAGGAACAAAAGCATGTCCACCGACGAGAAGCTCGTGCGCATGGCGAACCAGATCGCCACCTTCTTCCATTCCCAGCCGCGGGAAGACGGTCCGCTGGGCGTCGCCACCCATATCAACAAGTTCTGGGAGCCGCGCATGCGGCGGGCCTTCTTCGACATCGTCGACAATCGCGGCGGCGAGGGGCTGGACAGCCTCGTCCTGCAGGCCGTGCCGCTGATCCGCCGGCCGCATGCGGACCCGGATTCCGGTGTCGGCACCGGCAAGGATGCAGCCCGCGGCGCGCCGGGCGGCAAGGGCTCGGCGGCCGGCGAGGCGCTGTCGGAAACCAGCGTTCCCTGATCGGGGCTCAGCCGCGCGTCAGGCGCGGAAAGAGCAGGCCGGTGCGGCGCCGGTAGGCGTCATAGTCGGCGGCCATCGGCGAATTGGCGAATTTCCGCTCCTCGTCCTTCGCGGCCGTCAGGTAGATGACGACGAAGGCGACGACAGGCACGATCGCCCAGATGCTGCCGGTAGCGAGCGCCCAGCCGGCCCAGAAGATCACATAGGATGTATAGAAGGGATGCCGCAAATAGCGGTAAGGGCC
>CAMPIK010000545.1 GCA_946886325.1 uncultured Shinella sp. | reverse complement strand
CGGTCATGCTCTATGCGAGCGGCTATTATTACCACGCCAAGCGCAAGGGCCTGCTTGAGGAAGCCGGCCTGAAATAGTCAACGATTCCTCGCCGAAAGGGCGTCCACGACCTGCTTCACCATCGGCTGCGGCCGATAGCCGGTTCGTGACGGCGTCAGACCGAGGCGGATGACCGCGAGCTTGCGGGACGGGATGATCGCAATCGACTGGCCGTCATGGCCGAGCATCCAGAACGTATCGTCAGGCAGATCGTAATCCCTATTCGGTTCGCCGCCCGGTCCGTGGATCCAGGTCTGCATCTCGCTATAGGCGCCACCGGAGACCGGCGTCGGCCTCGCCATCGCAGCGACGAAGCCCTCCGGCAGCAGTCGCCGGCCATCCCAGACCCCGTCATTCAGCAGCAGCAGCGCAAAGCGCGCCCAGTCTCGTGCGGTCGCGTAGAGATAGGACGAGCCGACGAAGATGCCGGTCTCGTCGGTCTCCAGCACGGCGCTCGCCATGCCGAGGGGAGCAAAAAGCGCCTCGCGGGGGAACGACAGCGCATCCCAGCGGTTTCCGAGCGCGTTCATCCAGATACGCGAGATGATGACGGACGTGCCGCTCGAATAGCGGAAAGCCTCGCCGGGATTGGCTTCGAGGGGCAAGGAAACGGCAAAGCGCGACATGTTCGGTTCGAGATAGAGCATGCGCGTGACATCGGCGACGCCGCCATAGTTCTCGTTGAAGGCAAGGCCGCTGCGCATGGCGAGAAGATCCGCCAGCGTGATCCCTGCCCGTGCGTCGCCGATCCATTCCGGAAAGAGGCCTGCGGCCTCTGGAGAGAGCCGGCCCGCCGCCATCAGGCGACCGGCAAGTGCTGCGTTGACGGTCTTGGTCATCGACCATCCGAGAAGCGGCGTCTTCGCGTCGAAACCGTCGCCATAAGACTCCGCGACGATGCGGCCCTCCCGCAGGACAACGACCGCGCGCATGCCGGGTCCGTGCAGCGCCGGGTCCGAAACGATGGCGGCAAGCGCATCGTCGGTCGTTACGCCCTCCCCGCCCGGCCAAGGCGTATCCGTTTGTGGCGCGGGAACAGGGTCCAGAGAAATATCCGAGACAGCATGACGCGCCGCCTCGAAATCGCCGTCCGGCACGCTGGCGCAGCCGAATCCCTCGCGATAGGCGGCGTAACCGGGAGCAAAAAGCCCGAGCAGATGCGTCGTGACGGTCTTCTCTTCCAAATCCACCGACTGCTGCATCAGCCGAAGCAGCGGATGCCCCGGCGCCTGCACATCGACCGCCATCACGGTCTCCGGGTCGCGGCCGGCGAGGAAAACGTTGGAGCAGATGATTTTCGCGGCATAGCCGGAGCCGACCGACAGGAGCGATGGCGGGCGGACGATGAGCCAGCTTGCACCGATGGCCACGAGAATGCCGGCCACCAGCAGAGACCGGGCTGCGATCCGTCGAAATCGGGCCATGGCGAATCCCCCTTGCAACGCGCAGACAAACAGGAATCGTCCCGGATGGAAAGGGCCGATCGACGTGCGCGGTCAGGCCGAGGCAAGCCGTTCCGGCTCGGCAAGGAAAGCCAGTACGTCTCCCGCCGGCACCGGTCGCGATATCAGAAAGCCCTGTGCCTCCGCGGCACCGCGCGATCGGATGAACTCCATCTGCCCTTCCGTCTCGATGCCTTCGATCGTCGTCGAGACGTCAAAGGTCTGGCCGAGCTTGAGGATGATGTCGACGAGTTCGGCGTCGCGCGAACTGGTCAGCATCGCCTGTGCGAAGGACCGGTCCACCTTCAACTGGTCGAGCGGAAAGGTCCTGAGATTGTTGATCGAGGAAAAACCGATGCCGAAATCGTCGAGCGCCACCCGCACGCCGCGCGAGCGGAGATCCGCAAGGCTGTCGCGGATCACCGCCTGGTCGATGGAAAAAATCGATTCCGTGACCTCGATCGTCAGCCGGCCCGCCGCCAGCCCGCTTTCCGCAAGGCAGGTGCCGACATGATCGACGAAATCGCGATCCTTGAACTGGTCGCCGACGACATTGACCGCGACACCCGTCGGGGACGGCCATCCGGCGGCCTCGCGGCAGGCTTCACGAACGACCCAGTTGCCGAGCGGCAGGATGAAGCCGGTCTTCTCGGCGAGCGGGATGAAAACATCCGGAGGAATGACACCCTTGGTCGGATGGCGCCAGCGAAGCAGCGCCTCGAAGGAGCGAATGGCGCGGCTCTCGACGCCGACGATCGGCTGGTATTCCAGAAAGAACTCGCCGGCCTTCAGCGCCCGCTCCATGTCGTGCTCGATTTCGGCGCGCCGCTGCGCCGCTTCCGCGAGAGCGGCGTCGAAGAAGCGGAAGCTGTTGCCCGGAATGTCCTTCGCGCCATAGAGCGCAAGATCGGCCCGTTTCAGGAGCACGGACATGGACGCGTCTTCTGGCTCCATGAAAGTGACGCCGATGCTGCATCCGGTGGACACCATGCCGCGCGATAGTTCGAACGGTTCGCTGAACAGCGCGCATATCGTCCGGCAGACATCCTCGACCTTGCCCTGCGAGGGCCGCCCCGCGACGGTGACGACGAATTCGTCTCCGCCGAGCCGATAGACGGCAGCCTGTCCGCTGAGAACCTGCCGGAGGCGAAGAGCAATCGCGACAAGCAGTTCGTC
>CAMPIK010000544.1 GCA_946886325.1 uncultured Shinella sp. | reverse complement strand
GTGTTCATGTACACGGCCGTTGGCCTGATCTCCGAACAGATGAGCGGGTTGCTGCTGGCCAGCCGCATCTATGAGATCGAACCTTTCGACCTGACGGACACCAACCTCGACTGGGGCCGCCGCGTCTATATCGAAACACTCGATCTCGACCTGTCCCGCGAGCAGGCGGCACAGGTCGCCTCGGTGGAAACAGGGCAGGCAGGAAGTTCCGGGGACTTCATGCTGCTCTACATGATCAAGGCGAACATCGACGCCGGATATACGAACTGCCTGGAAGAGATGCGCGCGAGCGCGGACTTCAAGCGTTCCGTCGAGCGCCAGCGCGAGACTAATGACCGCTGGATGGCGACCGGGTTCCTCACCTCCGATATTGCCTTGTGGGAGCAGGAGGGCGAGGACGCGATGCTGGATGCCGAAATCCGCTACTGGGAGCTTTGCGCGGATAAGATCAGGTAGGGCGCGACGACGCTCTCTCGATCAGCATCTCGAAGGCGGTGCGCAGTGTTGCGAGCCGCACCTGCTGGCGGCCGATGTCGCCGTAGCGCATCTCCCGGTGCAGCGTCGCGTGACCCTTTCGGGCGGCGGCGAGATGCACGAGGCCAACCGGCTTTTCGGCCGAGCCGCCGCCGGGGCCGGCGATGCCGGTCACCGCGACTGCGATGGTCGCCGCCGAATTCCGGATCGCACCTTCGACCATCTCGATCGCCGTCTGGCGCGAGACCGCGCCATGCGCTTCAAGCGTATCGTGGGAAACGCCCAGCATCTCTTCCTTGGCCTGATTGGAATAGGTGACGAAGCCGCGGTCGAAGACGGTGGAGGAGCCCGATATCTCGGTGATGGCGCCGGCGATGAGGCCTGCCGTGCAGGATTCGGCGGTGGCGATGACGAGCTTGCGCGCCGTGAAATCGGTGACAATGTCTTTCGCGGTCTCCTCGATGTCCTCGGGCCAGATGCTCACGGGTCTCGTCTCCCGTAGACGACGGTTGCCGTGGCGATCGCCGCAATGCCCTCGCGCCGGCCGACGAAGCCGATCTTTTCGTTGGTCGTCGCCTTGACGGAGCAGCGTTCGAGCGCAATGCCGAGAAAATCGGACAGGTTCCGGCGCATCGTCTCGCGGTGTGGCCCGACCTTCGGCGCCTCGGCTATCAGCGAGACGTCGGCATTCATGATCGTCCCGCCATTCTCCCTGACGATGCGGGCGGCATGTTCAAGGAAGATGCGCGAGGCCGCCCCCTTCCATTGCGGGTCGGAGGGCGGGAAATGGTCGCCGATGTCGCCGGCGCCACATGTGGCAAGCAGCGCATCGGTCAGCGCATGCAGCGCGACGTCGGCGTCGGAATGGCCCGACAGCCGCTGGTCGTGCGGAATGAGGACGCCGCAAAGCGTGACGCCGTCACCCTCGACGAGTTGATGCACATCGTAGCCGTTGCCGGTGCGCACGTCGGGAAGCGCAGCGGAGAGGCGGGCATCGGCCATGGCGATATCCTTTTGCAGCGTCAGTTTCACATTGCCCGTGCTGCCTTCGACGAGGCGAACAGGAACGCCGGCCCATTCGGCGATGGCGGCATCGTCGGTGAAATCTCCGAGGCCGGAGGCCGCCGCCCGGCGATGCGCGTCGAGAATCATCGCGTAGTCGAAGGATTGCGGCGTCTGCGCCGCATAGAGCCCGGCGCGGGAGACGGTTTCACCGACATGTCCGGCGGCGTCCGCGCGTTTCAGCGTGTCCGCTACCGGGACGGCCGGCAGGACAGCGCGGGCACCACTGTCGAAGGCCGCCAGAATGCGATCGAGCAGGGCCGCATCGACGAAGGGGCGCACGGCATCCTGGATGAGCACATGGCTGATGCCGGCATCCGCCAGCGCCTCGAGCCCGGCCAGAACCGACTGCTGGCGTGTCGCGCCGCCGTGCACGATGGAAAGTCGCGGGCCGGCGGGAAGGGCGGCGGCAAGCGCAGTCTCTATCAGCGCCTCGTCATCGGGATGGATGACGACGACGATCCGTCGCGCCTGCGGCCATTTGACAAAGAGGTCGAGCGTATGGGAGATCACCGGCCGTCCGCCGATGCGGCGGTACTGCTTGGGTCCTTCCGCATGCGCGCCGGCACGTTCGCCTCTGCCGGCGGCGACGATCACCACGCCGCAGCACACCGTGTTTTCCGCCTGCATGTCGGTCCGACAACTCCGGTTTCAAAGCGTTTTGAGGTGGTTTAGCCGGAAGGATGCCGCATTTCCAGCGGCTTTCGGAAATTTACCGTGTCATGCGAATCCCGCTTGGCAAGTGCAACGTCAATGGCTAAAAATAGGGCAGTAATGTGGTTTGCTTGAAAGATAAGCATTTGACGACGCCGTCTCTGTCAGATCCGCTCGCCATCGGCCGGCAGGCGCTGCGCAACCGCGTTGTCCTTGCGCCGATGTCCGGCGTGACCGATCTTCCGTTCCGCGAACTGGCCTGGCGCTACGGTGCCGGGCTCGTGGTGACGGAGATGGTGGCAAGCCGAGAGCTTGCCGGCAATGCGCGCGAATCCTGGGCGCGAATCCGCAATAGCGGCATCACACCCCACATGGTGCAGCTCGCCGGGCGCGAGGCGCACTGGATGGCGGAGGCCGCGCGAATCGCCGAGGCAAACGGCGCCGACATCATCGATATCAACATGGGGT
>CAMPIK010000543.1 GCA_946886325.1 uncultured Shinella sp. | reverse complement strand
AACGGTCCGGCGCCGGCAAGGCGTGCGGCCTCGACGCCGTCGCGCGGGGTGGCCGCAAGACCGGCCTTGAGCGCAAGGAAGACGAGTGGCGCGTGCTGCACGCCGAGCAGCAGCGATATGCCGCCGATCGAATAAAGCGGCTGCGGCGAGCCGAGCGGCGGCGCGATCCCCAGCGTCTTCAGCAGCGGACTGGCCGGCCCCGACATCTCGACCCAGGAGAGCGCCGTGATCTGCGGCGGGATCATCATCGGCAGCATGAAGGCGAAGCTCAGCGCACGTTTGGCCCTGATGTCCGTCAGCGCCGTCGCAAAGGCGAAGGACGCACCGATGATGACCGAGATCGCCATGCCGATGAATGCAGTCGAAAGCGTGTTGCGAAGCGCGATCCACGTGCCGCGCTCGGAGAGGACGGGCGGCAGGCCGCCGGCCTCAAGCGATGCCTCGACCCCGGCAAGAAGCAGCCTGCCGAGCGGCAGGGCGCTCAGCAGGCCGACAAGGATCAGGACAAGAGGAAACAGCCAGCGGGGCTGGCTGTTCGCTGTCGGCAATCGCTGCATCAATTGCGGATCAGTTCGTGCCGAAGATATCGGAGAAGGTCTTGATGTCGGCTTCGGTGTTCTTCACCGCAGCCGCGGCATCGAGCGGCAGCACGTTGATCGCCTCGCGGGCCGGGTAGCCCTCCGGCATCGCCATGCCATTGCGCGCCGGGATGTAACCCATGGCGAGCGAGACCTTCTGGCCTTCTTCCGACAGCAGGAAGTCGACGAACTTCTTCGCGTTGTCGGCATTCTCAGTGCCTTCGAGGATCGCGACCGGCTCGGTGACGGCGGACACGCCTTCCGCCGGGAAGACGAACTCGACCGGCGCGCCCTTGGCCTTTTCGCGGATCGCCATGAAGTCGACGATCATGCCATAGGCCTTCTCGCCCGTGGCAACGGACTTCAGCACGCCGCCATTGCCGCCGGATGCGACCGCGCCGTTTGCCTGCAACGCCTTGTAGTAGTCCCAGCCGAAGCCGTCGAGGCCGGTCAGCACCTGCGCGTGGATGAGGGCGGCGCCGGAGGTGAGCGGGCTCGGCATCATGACGAGGCCCTTGGCGTCGGCGCTGGTCAGGTCCTTCCAGCTTGCGGGCTTCATGCTGCCGGCGGTGTTGTAGATGATGCCTGTCGTGATGAGCTTCGTCGAATAATAGGCGCCGTCCGCGTCGTAGAGGGCTGCGTCGTAATTGGCGGCTTCCGGCGACTTGTAGGCCATGAGCTGGCCGGCTTCCTTCATGCGCTGGAGCGTCACCGTGTCGGCGATCAGCAGCACGTCGGCGGCCGGGCTGCCGGCCTCGATCTCGGCCTGGAGCTTGGCCATCAGCTTGGTCGTTCCGTCGCGCACCCATTCGACTTCGATGCCGGGATTGGCGGCCTTGAAGGCATCGACGGTCGCCTGCGCGTCCTCGTTCGGCTGGCTCGTATAGAGAACCAGATCGGCGGCCTCAGCCGAGATCGACAGGAGGCCTGCGGCGGCAAGCGCGGTGAAGGCGGAAAGGAGCTTCTTCATCGGATCGTCCCTCGTTGAAATCGGGCGATCCTTAGTCCCGGCGCTTGACAGTCATGTGACAACAGGGCCGAAAGGGCGGTCAGCCAACCAAGGACGAAATGCCCATGTCATCCCCTTCCCGCCAGACCATGGCCGAACGCACGCGCGATCTTTCGACGATCCTGACGCAATGGCCGAGCGTCAGCGCGACGGCGGGAGAAGCGGCCTTCGGGCCGAAGCTGCGCGACCTGCTGGCCGAAACGCCCTATTTCGCCAGCCGCCCGGACCAGGTGTTGACGTTGGCGAGCCACGGCGAGCCTCTGCGCGAAAACATCGTGGCGCTCGTGCGCGGCAGCGGACGGCGGACGCTCGTGCTGGCCGGCCACTACGACACCGTCTCGATCGCCAATTACGGCACGCTGGCCGGGCTTGCGACCGATCCCGACGCGCTGCTGCCGGCCCTGATCGCCGAGCTGGAAGGCCGGTCGCGCAATGCGGCGGAAGACCTTGCACTTTCCGACCTCAAGAGCGGCGATTTCGTGCCGGGCCGCGGCCTTCTCGACATGAAGAGCGGCCTTGCCGCCGGCATCGCGGCGATGGCGACGTTCGCGGAGCGTCCGGAGGCGGTCGGCAACCTGCTCTTCGTTGCGACGCCGGACGAGGAGGCCCTGTCGCGCGGCATGCGCAGCCTGCGCACATACCTGCCCGGCATTGCCGAGCGCTTCGGCCTCGACATCGTCGGCGCGATCAATCTCGACGCGTCGAGCTGCGAGAAGAACGGCGAGGAAGGCCGGGCCGTCTATCTCGGCTCGATCGGCAAGTTCCTGCCCTTCGCCTTCGTCGTCGGCCGGCCGACCCATGCCGGCTATCCGTTCAACGGCATCAGCGCCCATCGCATCGCCGCCGATATCCTGCGGGCGGTCGATACCAATCCGGATCTGCGCGACGCCGCCCATGGCGAGGTCTCGCCGGCGCCGGTCTGCCTCGAAATGAAGGACCTGCGCGACGCCTATGACGTGACGACGCCGGACCGCGTCTGGCTCGCCTTCAACTGGCTGACGCACCGGCGCACGCCCGGCGAACTTCTCGGCGACTTCCGGGATATCGTGTCGCGTGCGGCGGAAGCTGCGGT
>CAMPIK010000542.1 GCA_946886325.1 uncultured Shinella sp. | reverse complement strand
GACCTGCCGGTGCAATTGCCTGACGATGTGACCTTCGACAAGCCCGGAAACCCGCTCGACCGCCATCCGACCTGGCGCCACGTGGCCTGCCCGCACTGCGGCAAGGATGCGCGCCGCGAGACGGACACGATGGACACCTTCGTCGATTCCTCCTGGTACTTCGCGCGCTTCACCGCGCCCTGGGAAAACAGGCCGACGGATCCGACGGCCGCGAACGGCTGGCTGCCGGTCGACCAGTATATCGGCGGCATCGAGCACGCGATCCTGCACCTGCTCTACTCGCGCTTCTTCACCCGCGCCATGCAGGTTGCCGGCCATCTCGACCTGAAGGAGCCGTTCAAGGGGCTCTTCACGCAGGGCATGGTCGTGCACGAGACCTACAGCCGCGGCGAGGGCGCCAAGCGGGAGTGGATCACGCCGATCGAGGTACGCTTCGACGAAGCGGACGGCACACGCCGCGCCTTCCATCTGGAAACGGGCGAGGAACTGGCCATCGGCTCGATCGAGAAGATGTCGAAGTCGAAGAAGAATGTCGTCGACCCTGATGACATTATCGCATCCTACGGCGCCGACACGGCGCGTTTCTTCGTGCTCTCCGACTCTCCGCCGGATCGCGATGTCATCTGGTCGGAATCGGGCGTCGAAGGCGCGCATCGCTTCGTCCAGCGCGTCTGGCGTCTCGTTTCCGAAGCCGCGCAGACGCTGAAAGCCTGCTCGCCGAAGGCGGGCGCCGAAGGTGAGGCGCTCGCCGTCTCCCAGATCGCCCACCGGACGCTGGCAGCCGTGCAGGCCGACTATGACAAGCTCGCCTTCAACAAGGCCGTCGCCCGCATCTATGAATTCGTCAACGCGCTTGCCGGCCCGCTGGCATCCGCTGCATCCGGAAATGCCTCTGCCGAACTCTCGAGCGCCTTGCGGGAAGCCGTAGAGATCCTGATCCGCATTGTCGCGCCGATGACCCCGCACCTGGCCGAAGAGTGCTGGCGCGAGATCGGCTGCGACGGTCTCGTCGCGATGGCAGGCTGGCCCACCTTTGATCCGGCGCTCGTCGTCGAGAACGAAGTGGTGCTGCCGGTCCAGATCAACGGCAAGAAGCGCGGCGATTTGACAATCGCCCGCGACGCGGACCAGAGTGCCGTCGAGGCGGCCGTGCTTGCAATGGACATCGTCCAGGCCGCGCTCGCTGGAAAGAGCCCGAAGAAGATCATCGTCGTGCCGCAGAGGATCGTGAATGTCGTCGTCTGAAACATCGACCCTCCGGGCCATAGGCCGTGCAGCCGCCGGCCTGCTTCTGCTCGGCGCACTCGCCGGCTGCCAGGTGCGTCCGCTGTATTCGACCGGCGGCAGTGCCGACGCCATTCTCTCGTCGATCGGCATTTCGGAAGCCGATACGCGCGTCGAGCAGCAGGTCCGCAACAACCTGATCTTCCTGCTCGCCGGCGGCGCCGGTGAACCGGCACAGCCCGAATATATGCTTGAGATGAACGTCTCGGTGCGCAATATCGGCGTGCTGCTCGACACGGCAACGGACGTGCCCCGCGCCGGGCGCATCGTCGTCACGGCCGACTATAACCTTGCGCGCGAAAGCACCGGCGAGACGGTGCGCTCCGGCAAGCGTTCCACGGTGGCGCTCGTCGATTTCCCGGTGCAGGAATTCGCCAAGGTGCGGGCGACGCGCGACGCGGAAAACCGCGCAGCCCGCGAACTTGCCGAACTGATCCGGGCCGACATTGCCGCCAGCCTGCCACGGACCTAGACCCCGATGGGCGAGGTCAAGTCACACGAGTTCGACGGGTTCCTGCGGGGCGCCGCGCGCTCTGTCCGTGTCTTCGTGATCTACGGCCCCGACCGTGGCCTCGTTTCCGAACGGGCGGCGCAGATTGCCGAAATGACCGGCATCGCGCTGGACGACCCCTTTGCCGTCATCAAGCTCGACGCCGGCGATGTAGCGCGCGACGCCGGCCGGTTGATGGACGAGGTGAACGCGCTCGGTCTCTTCGGCGGTGATCGCCTCGTCTGGATCAAGGGCGCCGCGAACGAAAAGCCCCTGGCCGACGCCATCGCCATTCTCGCGACGACACCGCCCGAAGGCAGCACCGTCATCGTGGAGGCCGGCGACCTGAAGAAGGGCGCCGCGTTGCGCAAGGCGGCCGAGGGCGGCCGGGGGGCGGTTGCCATTCCCTGCTACGCCGACGACGGCCGCGCATTGAACGCCCTGATCGATCAGGAACTGGCCGCCGAGGGCCTTCGCATCTCAACGGCTGCACGCCAGCGTCTGGTTGAGGCGATCGGCGGCGACCGACTGGCCTCCCGCAACGAGGTGCGCAAGCTGGCGCTTTATGCCCGCGGCCAGACGACCGTCGAGGAAGAGGACGTCGCCGCCATCATCGGCGACGCCAGCGCCATTTCGGTCGATGATGCGGTCGATGCCGTCCTGAAGGGCGACAAGGACGGTTTCGTGCATGCCATGCACAAGATCGTCACGTCGAAGACGGCCGTTTTCCTCGTCCTGCAGGCCTGCCTGCGGCAGTTCCAGTTGCTGGACCTGATGCGGTCGGAAATGGACGAGAAGCGGAGCCAGGCCGGCCAGGTCGTGGCAACGCTCGGCCGACATCTGCATTTCCGGCGCAAGCCGGTCATCGAGAGGGCGCTGAAAAGCTGGGAC
>CAMPIK010000541.1 GCA_946886325.1 uncultured Shinella sp. | reverse complement strand
GCGGCCCGATCGGCGCCAACTGCCTCGCCAATCCGCGCGACTTCAAGACGCCGGTGGCCGCCTATGAGGACAAGGAGACGCCGTGCCGCGTCCATGTCAAATGGTGCGGCAAGTTCTACGTCACCGAAATCGGCCATTCACCGCTCGACGTCGTCGCCTGGCACGGCAATTATGCGCCGTTCAAATACGACCTCAGGACCTTCTCGCCGGTCGGCGCGATCCTTTTCGACCATCCCGATCCGTCGATCTTCACGGTGCTGACGGCGCCGACGGAGGAGGCGGGCACGGCCAATGTCGACTTCGTCATCTTCCCGCCGCGCTGGCTGGTGGCCGAGCATACGTTCCGCCCGCCCTGGTACCACCGCAACATCATGAGCGAATTCATGGGGCTGATTCACGGCCAGTATGACGCCAAGGAAGAGGGCTTCGTGCCCGGTGGCATGAGCCTGCACAACATGATGCTGCCGCACGGACCGGACGCGCCGGGCTTCGAGAAGGCGTCGAACGGCGAGCTGAAGCCCGTCAAGCTCGACCATACGATGGCCTTCATGTTCGAGACCCGCTACCCGCAGCAACTGACGAAATTCGCCGCCGAACTGGAAACGCTGCAGGACAATTACCTCGAATGCTGGGACGGGCTGGAGCGCAAGTTCGACGGGACGCCGGGCATCAAATGAGATGTGCCCTGTTTCGCCAACACGGCGGCGCGTCAGCCGCCCTGCCATTGCTTGACGGCGTCGAGCGGCCAGACCAGCATCAGGATATTGAGGGCAAGGCCGTCCCGGATCAGCCAGGTCGTCACCGCCTCGAAGACGATGATGATCGCGACACTGGCCCAGACCGGCAGGCGGGCGGCCAGCAGGAAGCCGATCGCCATCGCGAAAATGTCGGCGCTCGAATTGACGATGCTGTCGCCGAAATAATCGAGCGCGATCGTCGCTTCCCGATAGCGGTTGATGATCAGGTCGGTGTTCTCGACGATCTCCCAGGCGCATTCGACGAGAAGCGAAAGGCCGAGGCGAAGGGGAATGCCGGCCTTCGGCAGGACGAGGGTGAACAGGCCATAGAACAGGATGCCGTGGATGATGTGGCTTGGCGTGTACCAGTCGGAGAGGTGCTGCGAATTCTCCGAGGAGACGACGACGCCATGCCAGAGCTTGACGGTGCCGCATTCGCAGATCGGCGGCTGGCCCATGAAAAAGAGGATGACGGCGGTGGCCGCGATGGCCGCGCCGACCAGCGCCAGGGATTTCACGGCGGTTCGATTCAACGGATATCTTCCTTGACGAAGCGGGCCTAAGGTACAGGTCCGTCGGGAGGCGGGGAGAGCGTACCGGGCGACCATCGCATGGCCGCCGGTGCGGACACAAGATCAGGGAGAGAGCATGAAACTGGCGACACTCAAGGATTCGACACGCGACGGAAAGCTCGTGGTCGTCTCGCGGGACCTCACGCGCTGCTCGGAGGTCGGGCATATCGCGCGCACGCTGCAGGCCGCACTCGACGACTGGGCGCATGCGGGGCCGCGGCTGGCGCGCGTGGCGGAAGGGCTGGAGACCGGATCGCAGCCTTCCATGCGCTTTCACGAGCATGATGCGGCGTCGCCCTTGCCGCGCGCATACCAGTGGGCGGACGGTTCGGCTTACGTCAATCATGTCGAGCTGGTGCGCAAGGCGCGCAATGCCGAGATGCCGGAAAGCTTCTGGACCGACCCGCTGATCTACCAGGGCGGCTCCGACAGTTTTCTCGGGCCTCGCGAGCCGATCCTTGCGGCCGATGAGGCCTTCGGCATCGACATGGAGGGCGAGGTCGCCGTCATCGTCGACGACGTGCCGATGGGGGCTTCCGTGGAGGCGGCGCGGGACGCGATCCGGCTCGTGATGCTGGTGAACGACGTGTCGCTGCGCGGGCTGATCCCGGCCGAACTCGCCAAGGGTTTCGGCTTTTTCCAGTCTAAACCGTCGAGTGCGATGTCGCCGGTGTTCGTGACGCCCGAGGCGCTCGGCGATCGCTGGAAGGACGGCAAGCTGCACGGGACGCTGTCGGTCGATCTGAACGGTGAACCGCTGGGCCGTGCCGATGCCGGCATCGACATGACCTTCGATTTCGCACAACTCGTCGCGCATGCGGCGAAAACCCGCCCGCTCGTCGCGGGCTCGATCATCGGCTCCGGAACGGTCTCCAACAAGCTTGACGGCGGCCCCGGCAAGCCGGTTGCCGAAGGCGGCGCGGGCTATTCCTGCATTGCCGAGATCCGCACGATCGAGACGATCGACAGCGGCGCGCCGAAGACGCCCTTCCTGAAATTCGGCGACACCGTGCGCATCGAGATGAAGGACAGGACCGGCCATTCGATCTTCGGCGCGATCGAGCAGACGGTGAAGCGCTATGAGCCCGCCGGATGAAGATGCAAAGGCAAAGCGCAATCCGCCGGCGGGACAGGGCCTCATGAGCGCAAGCGACGTGGTGCTCTACGACTACTGGCGATCCTCCGCGAGCTACCGGGTGCGCATCGCGCTGGCAGCGCTCGATATCGACTATGAGCGCATCCCCGTCGATCTCGTCGAGGGCGCGCACCGGGCGCCCGGCTATCGCGCACGCAATCCTCAAGCGCTCGTACCGCTCCTGCTGATCGACGGGCTGGTGCTCTCGCAATCGCTGGCGATCATCG
>CAMPIK010000540.1 GCA_946886325.1 uncultured Shinella sp. | reverse complement strand
TTTGACGGATCATACTTCCTCTTTATGGCCGACAGCCGCGCATAATTGTCGCCGTAGGTCGCCTGGAGTCTCGCGTCGCCCTCATCATCCATCATGAAGTTCGGGTAGGCGCCCTGGAGATCAAATGGATGGACGGCCTCCCAGTAGTCCTTCGTCCACTTCGTCACGACTTCTGCATTCTGCGCGTTCGGATCAATGCCGGCGATGACCATCGACCAGGTCGCATCGCGGCAGTTCCAGGCCGTATCCCCCTTGCCGACACGGTGCACGGCGCCGTCAATCGGGTAGAGGTGCATCAGGGAGAGCTCGCTGGGCGCTCGTTCCGCCTGGGCCAGATGGGCATCGATTGCCGTGTCCGGCAGGTTCTTCACGAAATCGCCGCGCCAGTACCACTGCATACCCTTCGGGTAGAGGCCGTCGAACATGCTCTGAACGGCCGGGTAGGGCATGGTTCCCATCCAGTTGAACCAAGGCTCCGGAAGTTCGTGGAGCAGCGGCTTGAGTGCCGCTATCCCCTCTTCCTCGGAACCATTGTAGCAAGCCATCAGCAAACAGATGCGCTTGCCCCAGAGTTCCTCCGGAAACGGCGCGCTGGACAGGACAGTCTTCAGCCCGAGAAAGGCGCCGAGATCTTCCGGCGCTTGCGGCAGGAACTCGCGATAGTGCTGCATGATCGTGCGCGCGTGCTTCTGGTCCCAAGCGATCGGACCGGCGAAGACATTGCTGACGGGATGGAGCTGGAACAGGAAGCTGGTGACCACGCCGAAATTGCCGCCACCGCCACGGAGCGCCCAGAGGAGGTCGGCATTCTGTTCCTTGCTGGCGGTCACGAAGCTGCCGTCGGCAAGCACCACGTCGGCCTCGAGCAGATTGTCTATGGTGAGACCGTATTTGCGTGACAGATAGCCGTGTCCTCCGCTGAGCGTCAGTCCTGCTATGCCGGTCGTGGAAATGATTCCGGCCGGCACTGCCAGCCCGAATGCGTGCGTAGCGTGGTCGACGTCGCCCTGCGTGCAGCCGGCGCCGACGCGCGCCGTTCTCGCAACCGGATCGACGCGCACCCCTCTCATCGCGGACAGGTCGAGCACCAATCCGTCGTTCACGCTGCCCAGCCCTGGGCCGTTGTGCCCGCCGCCGCGTATCGCAAGGGCAAGATGATTGTCGCGCGCATGCTCGACAGCCGCGATGACGTCCGCCGTGTCGAAGCAGCGGGCGATGGCCAGCGGTCGCTTGTCGATCATGCCGTTGTAGAGCGCACGGGCTTGATCGAAGTCCGGATCGCTCCTGCCGATGACTGCGCCGCGCAAGCGGCCCCTGAGATCGGCGATCCTCGCAGGATCGCTCGTGACCTTCCCACTGTCGTTCATGTCATGATCCTCCCTTCGCGCGGCGGTTGGCCCTGAATGTGCGCAGCGCCCATGCCGAGGGTCTCTCGAGCCGAAGGCGCCGGTCTCATGGCGATGCTCACCGCGGCAATGTCACTCCGCGGCGATCCTCGACCCCGCATTGACGATTAACGTGGCTTCACCCGAAATGGGGTCCGTGACCCCGAGGCCGTTGCCGAGGTCCTCCAGGATGTCCCGCATCCTGTCGAGTTCGCCGACCATCTCCGACCTCGACTGGACGATGCTGTCGAAGCTGTCCCACTCGCCAACGAAGCAGTAGGCGCGATCGCCGGTATTGACGAGCGAGAAGCGTTGCAGGCCTGCCTGCCGCATCCGCTCCAGCTTGGCCGGGTCGATCCGGCGGTGCATTTCGAGATATTCCTGCTCATGACCCGGCTTTACGCGCATCCGGACTATGTTGAAGGCTGTCATTTCTCGCTCCTTCGAAAATGCCCTGGCCGATGGCTATTCGTCCCAAGCCTGAACGACCGTCTGTCGTGTGATGTTACCGTTCTTGAGCTCGGCCATCGCCATGCACAGAACCTTGGTACCGTCGGGATAGGTGCAGGCTTCGGTCAGGGCTAGCCGATCTCCTTCGGTGGCGGTTGCTTCGACGACGTGCGTCATGGAGCGCCCGCAAACGTCATGCCAGTAGGCGGCGATCTCCTGCTTCCCTCGCAGTTCGCGCGGTCTGCTCGGCGGGTTTGAGCGGTCGATGATCCGGACCACCGCATCCTCCGCGTAGAAGGCGGACAGTGCCTGCGCGTCTCGCCCCTCGACTGCTCTCTTCAACGCCGGAGCCGTCGCGGGCGCCATTGCCGTAGGCATTCGTGCCTCCTTCGCCGAACGAGTATTCGTCGCCGTCGCCATGGCGGTTCTCCTCGAGAGTGGGCTTGAAGCGAGCCTGCTTCACCTTTCGGGCTAGCTGGGGGTGAGTTTACAGACGCGCCGGAATGGCGAAAAATGCCAAGATCTCATCGTATCGATGCAGCGCCGGCATCGGCGGGAGGGGCATCATGGAGATGCACGAGATACGGTATTTCCTCGCGGCGAGCCGGACCCTGAACTTCCATCGGGCCGCCGACCTGGCCAATGTCACGCAACCGGCGCTGACGCGGGCCATCCAAAAACTTGAAGCCGAACTGGGCGGGCTGCTTTTTCACCGCGAACGCAACCACGTCCAGCTCACCGATTTCGGTTGCCTCATGCGCAGTCATCTGGAGGACGTCGTTCGGCGCTCCGAGGTGGCCAAGGAAACCGCAAGGGACTTCCTGCAGCTGGAAGCAGCGCCGCTGACGCT
>CAMPIK010000539.1 GCA_946886325.1 uncultured Shinella sp. | reverse complement strand
GCTCGACGCGCTCGGATTTCGAATATTTGAGCAGATAGCCGTGCCGCTCGAAACTGCGGTGCATCGTCAGGAACGAATAGCGGTTGATCGACATGGAGACGACGCAGCCGTCATGCTCGCGGTAGAAATACGGCAGGTCGGTGCCGCCGCCGACGAAACTGACGCGAAAGGGCGTGCGCGAGATGATCATTGCTGTCGGTCTTCCTGAATGATGTGCCAGGCCTCTGCGAGATCCAGGGCGATGTGGTCCGCATCGGGGCAGTCGCGGACATCGTCCGGCAGGCTCGCGCCTGCGTTTCTGTGAACGAGGATCGTCGTTGCCCCGCATTTCTTTCCCGCGGCCATGTCGGCGGCGCGGTCGCCGATCATGTAGGATCGGGCAAGGTCGATATTGTGCCGTTCGGCCGCCTGCCGCAGCATGCCGTCCTGCGGCTTGCGGCAGTCGCAGACGCGCTTCAGCTCCGCAATCTCGCCGGGGTGGCCGCTTTCCGGGTGATGCGGGCAATAGAGGATGTCGTCGACATAGGCGCCCGCTTCGGAGAGCGAACGCTCCAGGGCGGCATGGACCTGATCCAGATCGCCGGCGGTGAAGAAGCCCTTTGCGATATCCGGCTGGTTCGTCGCGACGATCGAAAGGAAGGCGGACTGATTGATCGCGGCGATCGTTTCCGCAGCCCGGGGAACGAGTTCCAGGGCGGCCGGCGTGTGAACGCCGTTGATCTCCCGGTTGATCACCCCGTCGCGATCCATGAACACGGCGCGTTGCGGACGGCTGCGGGCGCGTGCACTGACGATGCCGGCGGTGACGTGCCTCTCGGCCTTGGCAAGGCGGGCGGGCGTGCCGATGTCCTTGATATATTCCGCGGAACTGTAGGCATGCAATTGGTAGCCCGACGCGACGGCATGCGGAAAAACATCCCGCCCCCAGTCGGGGAGGTCGCCCTCTTGCGGTATTGCGTCGAAGATGGTCGGCCTCAGGTAATAGAGACCGGCATTGACCAGATTGCGTGCCAGGAGGTCGGCGGCATGGGGCTTTGCCAGAAACCGGGTGATGCGGTTCGTATCGTCGCGCTCGATCAGGTCGCTGTCATAGGGATGGTCGTTCGGATGCACGAAGAGCGTCCCGTCGCCGCCGTTTACCCGGCCGGCACGAAGGAAGCGGGCCAGATCGATATCGAACACCACATCGCCGTAGAGCAGCAGGAACTCGTCGCCAAGCGCCGCGCGCGCCGCAGCCGTCGCCCTGGCGGTTCCGAGCGGGACCTCTTCTGCACAATATTCGATCGAAACGCCGTAACGCGATCCGTCGCCGAATGCCTGTTCGATGACCTCGCCGAGATGTCCCGTCAGGAAGACGATCCGCCTGCATCCCTGAGCGGCCAGTTGTTCGACGGTCCGTTCCAGAAGCGGCCGGCCGAGGAACGGCACCATCGGCTTCGGGACGCCCTGAAGTCCGAGGCGCGTGCCCTTTCCCCCCAGCAGAATGGCGACGGGAGGCATGGCCTCGTTCGCGCTGCTCGTCATCGTCTGTCGCTTCCGTTCTGGCGCGCTCTAGAGTATTTCCAGTGAAATCCGGAACACCGGAAATGCTCTAGAGGTTTGTTTCTGCTGCATTATCCGACGCCAAGTTATTTCGCTCCGGCTGGAAATGCTCCTAGCCGTAGTCGCGCTGATTGCCGATGGACTGGACCATCATATGCAGCAGCGCCGAATGCGCATCTTCCACGACGCCGTAATTCTGCACGGGAACGACCATGCTGACCTCGGCCTCCTCCGCCAGCTTTCCACCTGAGAACCCCGAGAGCCCGATCGTCGGTATTCCCTTCGCGCGGGCGGCCCGGACCGCGTTGATGATGTTCATCGAATTTCCCGACGAGGAAACGGCAATGAGCACGTCCTGCGCCTTCAGTCTCGTCTTGACCTGGAATTCGAACACGCCCTCGAAGCCGAAGTCGTTCGCAATCGCGCTGTAGAGCGCCACATTGTCGGTCATCGAACAGGCGTTCACCGGCGGATGCCGGTCGTGATAGGTGCCCTTGACGAAGTCGCAGACCAGATGGTCGCAGATCGACGCCGATCCGCCATTGCCGGCAAAATAGACCGTGCCGCCATCCTGCGCACATTGCACGACAAGGTCGATCGCCCGCTTCAGCGCCGCACCGTCAACCGATTTCAAGCCTTGCGCCAGCGCATCGGCATAATCGCCAAGGAGAGCATCGCTTCCTTCTGCGCCAAGAACGATATTCTTCCGTCGTGGATCCTGAACCATGCGCTTTCCGCCCGCCTGATGTCCTGTTTCTTGTTGTTTCGCTGTCCATGTTGCACGTGGCACGGCCAGCGGTCCTGGTCAAACGACCAGTTCGGTCTTTCGTATCGTGCAGAGCACCTTCTGCGGCAGGTGCTTCTCCTGGCCCAGGAAGGCATGGCCATGGAAGGTGAACTTGATCGGGAACGCGCTCATGAAGTCATACATCGCGAGATTCTCGTCGACGCCGAACTCGTCGTATAGAACAACGATCTCGTCGAAGTGGAACCAAAGCGCGCTCAGGATGAACAGCGTCGCCGAATACAGATCGACGTCATTGTGCACGAAGATGCGCTTCTTTTTCCCGCTGTCGTAGGTCTGCAGGAAGCCGGGCAGCGTGTTCTGGATCCAGCCCGGAATGAAGGTCAGGCGCTCGTCCTGGATATCGGGCAGTTGGCCGC
>CAMPIK010000538.1 GCA_946886325.1 uncultured Shinella sp. | reverse complement strand
TTATAGCTGGGTCGTGCGCAAATTCCGCGACTGAAGCGGCAATTCATGGGGTTCACGTGTGTCAGGCGGCTTCCTGGGTCGCAATCTGCGCGAAACTGCGCGCCGTCTGGCGCCGTTCGGCAATCGACAGTGCTTCGACGAGATCGAGAAGTGCCTCTGCCGAGGCCGCACCTGCCGCCCGCGTGCGGCCGATCAGGTGGGTGGCGACCGATGTCGTATTGCTGCCGGCCTTCGCCTCGCGGCGCCAGAGCAGGGTCGCTTCGGAAAAGAGATCGCTGACGTCGCGGCCGAGGCCGGCGTCCTCGAAGAGGGCCCGCACCGCCGCCTGCCGCCCGTCGGCGAGGATCGAGCGCACGCGCCGCTCCGCCTGGCCGGAGAGGTTGACGATCGCCGCGGCAAAGAAAGCGATCTTGCCCGAGCAGAGCGCATGCATCAGGAAGGCCGGCGTCAACCGCCCGGTCACGCGCAGGTGGTCGACGAGTTGTTCCAGTTCGGCGCCATCAGCCTCGCCCACCATGGCGATGGTCGCGACGTCGCAGGCTTCCCGCGCGATACGCTCGACCCGGCGCTCGCCGATGGCCGCGCGCACGAAATCGAAATCGGCAAGCGCCGCACCGACCTGTTCGACGAGATGCTGCCGGGTATCGCTCGAAAGATCGGGCCGTTCCAGAAGCAGATGGCGGATATCGGCGTCGCCGCCCAGCCGCTCGGCGATGCGCTTCAGGCTTCCGCGCGAAATCATCGCCCCTTCGTTTTCGAGCAGCGCTGATATCTCGGCCTGTCCGCCGATCTCCGCCAATGCCGCTGAAACGATGCGGGAGACATAGGTCCGGTGCGCGACGAGGCAGCGCGTCGTCTCGCTGCCCTTGGCGGCGAGGTCGACGAGGTCCATGTCGGTCAAGACGGGCGAGCGCAGGATCACCTGTGCGGCGATCTCCGGCTGGTCTTCGGCAAGCGGCAGGATGATGGCGCGCGGCGTCGCGTCGAAATCGGCAAGCGCTTCGGCTAGCGCCAGGCGCACTCTGGGTGCGGGATCGTCGAGCAGGAAGATCATCGCCATCTCGGCCGCGTTGCGATCATCCGGCGCAATTCTCGACCGGCTGTAGGCGCGTGCCAGCGCGTGCGCCGCCTGCGCCCTGTCCCCGGCTCTCGCGGTTTCGGCCCAACGGAGAAATGCGTTGATAATCAAGGGAAGCCCCGGCATTGATCTGAGAACTCGACTGCTGACGGTGACGCTAGCGGCAAAAAGTTTAAGATTGGTTCACCATGTTCCTTAACCGACCGGCAATAGCCCGCATAAGGGGTCTCCGCCGATGACCGGCTGGCCGAACATCCTCCTTCGGCCGGACGCGGACGGCGCGATCCCCGAAGATGCCCCGGCCGTGATCCTGCCGGCCGGCCGCACCCTCTCCTCCGCCGCCATGCGATTCGCCCTCGTCGAAGCGGAGGGCGGCATGGATGCTGTCCGCGCGGCCGTCGCTACGGCGCCTGAGGGCATCGCCCTTGCGCACTGCACCTGCGGCGCGGACGTGCAGCGGCTCGACGTGCTTCTGTCGGTGGCCGAGGCGGAAGCGGGTTTTTCGCCCGGCACGCTGTCGATCCTCGCGCTCACCGAAGGCATCCTGCCCCCGCCGCGGAGCGAACAGGGGTTTGCCGGCAAGTCCGCGCGGTTGAAAGCACTGGTCTGGGATTGGCGCGGCCTCGCACGCCTGCTCGGCGCCCGGCGCACGCAGGGCGAGGACGGCCGCTGGACGGACGCCTTCGCGCAGGCCCGAAGCGCGGTTCTGCTGTCCGCAAAGGTTGCCGGCGTCCGGGCCTATGATTCGTTCGACGCTCCTTCGCCGGCCGTGCTTGAAGCGAAGTGTCGCGAATCCCGTCTGGACGGCTTCGCCGGAGCGATGATCAGGCAGAGCGAGGACCTGGCGGCCGGAAGGCGCGGCTTCGGCGAAGGCTGAATTCAGGGCCGCCTGGCGACCACTTGAAATGTGTCAGGGCGAGTCGAAAATGGTGTTCTTCGAGCACCGAAGCGGAGCGTACTCGAAGTACGTGAGCATCGGAGCGCAGAATAACGCCATTTGCAGACCGCCCTCACACATTTTCAGGACGGCCTCTTCGGCCGCAGCATCTCGAACACATCACCGGCATCGCAATAGTCCATATAGCCCATGCGGCCGACCGGGCGGGCGATTGCCATGTCGAGGCGTCCGTCGCGAATGATTTCTTCGCGGATATGAATGCCGACGACTTCGCCGAACACGACCCAGTTGTCGGAGTGCTCACCGTCGAGCCCTTTCGGCCGCAGGATATCTGTCATCCGGCATTCGAGCGCGGCATAGGCCTCGCCGACGAAGGGGGCGGCAACGAGCCGGCCGGGCTCCGGCGTCAGGCCGGCAATCGGGAATTCGCTCTCGCCATGCGGCACGGCCACCGAACTCGCATTCATCTGTTCGGCGAGGTTTCGGCTGACGAAGGAGCAGGTGAAGACGCCGGTCTCTTCGATATTGGCGACGCTGTCCTTGCGGCCGCTCGAGGAGAACATCACGAGCTTCGGCCGGTCGGAAATGGCGTTGAAGAAGGAATAGGGTCCGAGGTTCTCCGACCCGTCCGCCGCCCGCGTGCCGATCCAGCCGATCGGTCGCGGCGAGACGATCGCCTTGAACGGATCGTGCCTCAGGCCGTGGGCGTTGCCGGCGGTGTCGTAGAACATCT
>CAMPIK010000537.1 GCA_946886325.1 uncultured Shinella sp. | reverse complement strand
GACCGACAGTTCGCGGAGATAGACGCGGCCGCTCGAAACGGGTGCGAGCAGCGCCGCACCTGCGACATTGCCGAGCTTGCCGGCCATCGCCACCGCAAGCGTCGCACCCAGCCCCTGGCCGACTAGAACAAGGCGATCGATGCCTGCAAGGCGGCGCAATTCGCCAGCCGCCCGGACGATGGCCTCCTCCCAGACGGGCAGTCCGCCCTCAAGACCGGCGCCATCGAGCGAATCGCCCGTGCCCGGATAGTCGAAGCGCAGACTGGCGATACCCTTGGCGGCGAACTGCTCCGCAAGCTCGCGCCAGACCCTGCGCGTGCACATTTCCTCAAGACCCCAGGGGCTCAGAAAGAGCACCGCGCAATTGCAGGCGGCATGGTCGGCAAGCGGCGGCGTGAACAGGCCGACCGTTCGGGAAAAGGCCACCGGATAGGCCGCCGAGCGTACCGACCACGCGATCGTTGCCGCGCCGTCCCCTCGTTGTTCGTTATGGTCCCGCATCCCGAAATTCCCCCCTCATTCTCCGGCCACCTGCGGCAGGGCGACCGGCGCGATCAGCGCGAAAAACCGGCGCATCGCCCGGCCCGCGGCCGTCGGCAGGCGCGCCAGCAATCCGTCGATCACCAGCGCATCGCCCGACGGCACGGCGCGAAGCAGCCGCAGCATGACGCCATAGGTGACCGCTCCCGCAAGAACAGCCGCAATCAGGCCGAGAGCGTTCGGGAACGCCTCGGTCAGTGCAAAGGCGACGCCGCCGCAGGCTGCGGCAGACACGGCAATCTTCGCCACACTCGCGACCAGCGGACCGGCATTGCGGGCAAAGCGCATCTGGGCGAGCAGGAGGATCGCCATGACGGCGAAGACGACCGCACGAACGATCGCCGCCCCGGTGCCACCCCAATAGGGGACCGCGACGAGGCAGCCGACGACCATGATCGTGGCGCCGAGAATGCTGATGAGGAACCGCGCCTTCACCCGGTCCATCGAATAGAGATATTGCGTGGTCAGCTGGATGAAGACATAGGCGGGCGAGCCGGCGGCGAGGATCGCGACGAGCAGGCCGCTCGGTGCGAAGGCCTCGCCGTAGATCGTCGTCACCAGCGGCCCCGAGATGGCGGCAAGGCCGAAGCAGAGCGGGAAGGTGATATAGGCGAAGCTTCGGATGATGGCGGCAAAGGTGCCGGCCTGCGCCATCGGATCGGAGATTTCCTGCTGTTCGGCATAGAAGGGCAGCAGGCTGCCGGTCAGCTGCACGGGGAGCTGGAGCGCGAGATTGGCAAGCGAGAGCGCGACCGCGTAATAGCCGACTTCCTCGACGCTGCGGAACTGCTGCAGGAAGAAGAGCTCCGGGCGGCTGAGGAACACGGCGCTCAGGATGAATTCGAAGAAGAGCACGACGGATGTCGTCGCCAGGAATTTGGCGTCGTAGCCGGCGCTGTTGCGCGGCGTGACGACGACGCGGAGCGTATAGCCGAACTGGATGATCTGGCCGGCGATATAACCGATCAGCGCGCCCTCGATGTCGAAGGTCAAGGCACCCGCCACGACGAGCGAGAGCTGCAGCAGCGACGAGACGAGGGTGAAGCGGAAGAGCGTGCCGAGACGCTGCTCGCCGATCAGGTAGTTCTTCGAGAAGGAGCCGATCGACTGGATGAAGAGCAGGATGCCGGTGAGCACGACGATATCGGTCGCCGTCTCGATCCAGTGCAGATGCTCGGCCTCCCATGACAGCGCGCCGTAGAGAAGCGTGACGGCCATCGTGGACATGACGACCGGCAGGGCCAGATAGGCCGCAAAGCCCCGGCGGTCCGCTTCGGTCAGGCCGCGTGCCTTCAGCTGCGGCAGGAGCCGCATCAAGAGGATGCCCGTTCCGATCTCCGCGACCAGCGCGCCGGTTGCCGCGACCCAGAGCGCGAAGGCGATCGTGCCGTTCGCTTCCGGCCCGAGCAGGCGGGCGATCACGATCGAGCAGCAGAATCCCGTGACGAGCAGCAGCATGCCCGCCGCCGCGTTCATCATCGAATTCGACATGATGTTTCTGCTCATCGGATGTTCCGTATCTTGCGGCGGATCATCCCGCAGCAGGCGCTCATTGCCCGGTCGCACTCTAATTTCGGAATTCTTAAGATATTGCCTTCACGGGCGCGCGGCGCGGGCCTGGCGCCATCCCTGCCATCGTCCGAGCAGGATTTCGCGAGACCGGCGTGCCATTCCGGGACGACCGGTCAGCACATAGACACCCATTCCCGCGATGGGACGCAAAAGGCGCGGCAGGAAATCGCGGAAGCCATAGCCGTGCTTCTGCATGACATAACCGAGGCCCGCGCTGTAGGTTCGCATCTTGGCGACATTGGCCGCCGTCGTCTGGTCGCTGGCGTCTTCCGGATGATGCCCCGTCAGGGCGGGGTCGTAGTATCCGCTCGCGCCGGATGCGAGAAGCGTGAGAACGAGATCCTGCACCTCGTATGCGCCCCAGGGCGTGCCGGAACCCGGCCCGATCCGCTCGTCGAAGCCGTGAGCCGCGAGAAAGTGCGTTCGCCGGACGGCCAGCATCCATTCGATGAGCGTCGTCCAGATCGTCCCGCGGACGATCGGCATTGCCTCCGTCTCGAACGTGCCCATGATCGTCCGGCCGGCCGCGTCGGTCGGGCGGCCACAGCAGAAATCCGCTCCGCTCGCCGCAATCAGGCCCGCCATGCGCTCCAGGAAA
>CAMPIK010000536.1 GCA_946886325.1 uncultured Shinella sp. | reverse complement strand
AGATAGCCGTTGAGGTCGTTGCCGCGCAGCAGCGGCGCATGGCCGTCGATATGGCCGCCCTGGAAGGCCGCGAGCTTGGCGAGGCAGATCGGGTCCTTGTGGATGACGCCGGGGAAGTTCATGAATTCGGCAAGGCCGATCACCTTCGGATGATCGCGGAAGGGCAAGAGCCGCTCGACGGGCAGGTCGGCGCCTGACGTTTCCAGATGCGTCGCCGGCACGCAGCTCGAAAGCTGCACGCGGATATCCATGATCGTCTGTTCGGACGAATCGAGGAAGAACTGGATGCCCTCGGTGCCGAGCACGTTGGCGATTTCGTGCGGATCGCAGATCGCGGTCGTGACACCATAGGGCAGCACGCAGCGGTCGAATTCATGCGGCGTGACCAGCGAGGATTCGATGTGCAGATGGGTGTCGATGAAGCCGGGCACGACGATGCGGCCGGAAATGTCGATTTCCTCCCGACCGGTATAGTCGCCGCAGGTGCCGACGATGCGATCGTCCGAGATGGCGATGTCGGAAGCGACGAGCTCGCCGGTGACGAGGTCGAAGAACCGGCCGCCCTTCAGCACGATGTCGGCCGGTTCGCGGCCGGTGCCCTGATCGATCAGCTTTTCCAGTTTCCGCATACGATTTCACTCCCGAGTCACTTGGCGCCAAGTGTAACGGGCCGGCTGCTACAGGGAAATGGCGGAACGGCGAGGCGATTGCCTCGAGATGGTTGATTCAGCCGGGAAAAGTCACCGTGAAGGCAAAGCGCGCGCTTTCACCGCCGGCAAGCTTGGTCGTATAGGGCCGGTCTGCGAGTTCCCGCGAGCCGCCCTTTTCCGCCGCCGTGCCATGCCAGGGCTCGATGCAGAGGAATGGCGCGCCGGGTTTCGTCCAGAGCGCGAGGTTCGGCAGGTTGTCGAAGCGGAAATGGAGTTCCGGGCCACCTTCGGCGGCATAGCCGAGTTCCGTGCCCGCGCCCTCCGGCAAGATCATCGCATCGGCCTCGAAATGGCCTGGGTTCAGCGTCAGCCGCCCGGCCGAGAAGGGCGAGGGCAGATGCGTGGCCGCGACGAGCCCGCCGTCGAGCCGCGCCATCTGCGGCTCCGCGCCATTGTCGAGCCGGATGCGATGTGGTTTTCCCTCGGCGCCCGGCAGCGGCCAGGGGAAGGCAGGGTGGAAGCCGATGCCGAAGGGCATCTCGCTCGTGCCGCGATTGAAGACTTCTGCGGCGACCGTCAGCGACGGGCCGTCGAGGGAATGTTCGACGGCGAGCAGGAAATCGAAGGGGTAGACGGCGCGGGTCTCGTCGTTGGCGGCCAGTTCATAGCGGCAGGAGGTCTCGGATGCCCTGGCAAGCGAGAAGTCGCGCCGGCGGGCAAAGCCGTGCTGCGCCATCGGGTAGGGCTTGCCGTCGATCATCAGCGTATCGTCCGGCGCCTTGCCGACGATCGGGAAGAGGATCGGCGAGCGGCCGGTCCAGAAGGCGGCGTCGCCGTTCCAGAGCCAGGACTTGCCGTCCTTCGTCCTGATGGACTGCATCTCCGAGCCGAGCGAGGACACCTCGACGGCAAGATGCCCGTTGGCGATGTGGGAAACGGTCGGCATGGCGCACTCCTGCTGGTTCATTGCCTGTCATGCGAGCGGAATTTGGCTCAGGGAAGGTGTGTTCAGGAGGGCTGTTGCGGCCGGAGGCCGAGGCGCTATTTCCGTGGCACGGGCGTATCGACGATCTCCCGGGCATTCTTTCCGTCGAAGCTCTTCAGCCGCTGCCAGAACTCATCCGGATTCTTCTCCATGTACGCCATGGCCTCGGGGCGGTTCAGTCCCTGTGCGATCTCGATTTCCGTTATGATCACGTCGTGCAGGTGCCGGATGACGTATTGCAGCTCCGCCTGGGACAGCTGGGCCGACATTGCCGTTATGCTGGCCTTGTAGGCATCTTCGGATGCGGCCGACAGCTTGACGAGCTCCTCCGCCGAAACCGGCGGTACGAGCAACAGAACGATGGCAAGCGCGTGGATCAGCTTCATGGCGCCCTCACAGAACCGCAGCGAGCATTCCATGTAACCCTGCGCGACGCAAGCCGGCACGACTGCGTCCTGGCGAGGCGACCTTTTGGGATCGCCTCGCCAGAGCTTAATCGTCAGATATTCGCCACCAGGACCTCGCGCAGCTTGCCGATCAGTTCGTCGATATGGTGCTTCTCGATGATCAGCGGCGGGGAGAGCGCGATGATGTCGCCGGTGGTGCGGATGAGGATGCCCTTCTCGTAGGCCTTGAGGAAGGCATTGAAGGCCCGCTTGGTCGGCTCGCCTGATATCGGTGACAGCTCGATTGCGCCGATCAGGCCGATGTTTCTGATGTCGATGACGTTCGGGCAATCCCTCAGCGAATGGAGCGCATCCTCCCAGTAGGGCGCGAGTTCGGCCGCGCGGGTCAGCAGGCCCTCTTCCTTGTAGGTGTCGAGCGTGCCGAGCGCTGCCGCCGAGGCGATCGGATTGCCGGAATAGGTGTAGCCGTGGAAGAACTCGATCAGGTGTTCCGGGCCGTTCATGAAGGCGTCGTGGATCTCCGAGGTGACGAAGACCGCGCCCATCGGGATGACGCCGTTGGTAAGCCCCTTGGCGGTCGTGATGATGTCGGGCTTGACGTCGAAATACTGCGCGGCGAAGGGGGCGCCGAGGCGGCCGAAGCCGGTGATGACCTCGTCGAAGATCAGCAGGATGCCGTGC
>CAMPIK010000535.1 GCA_946886325.1 uncultured Shinella sp. | reverse complement strand
CGACCCCGGCGCCGATCAGCGCGGCGTTGCGGCGCTGGGTGGGGTTGTTGCCGATGAGCAGGCCGGCCGCAGCCCCGAGGCCCGCGCCGATCATCGCCCCGCCGGCCGTGTTCGACACCTTCTGCTCGCCCGTATAGGGGTCCGTCGTGGTGCAGCCGGCGAGATAGACGGCCGCGATGGCGAGTACGGCAAGCTTTCTGGTCATGTGATCGGTCCCCGTCAGATGGTGTATCCGCTGCCAAACTAATCCCCGGCGCGCCGATAGGGAACCGGGAACAGCGGAAATCCTCAGCTCTCTATGCCTTTCAGCACATTCGCCACATTCAGCCCGATTTCGGGGACCCCGTAGCCGCCTTCCATGACGACGTGAAGCGGCAGGCCGCTCGCCGCGATGGTGCGGCCCATGGTGATGTAATCCGGCGACGTCAGCTTGAAGAAGGAGATCGGGTCCTTCTCGAACGTATCGACGCCGAGCGAGACGACGATCGCCTCCGCGCCGAAGGCTGAGATGCGCTTCAGGGCATCGTCGAGCGCGGCACTCCAGACAGACCAGGGCGTGCCCTTGGGCATCGGATAGTTCTGCGTCGTGCCTTCGCCGGCGCCCTTGCCGGTCTCCTCCGCATAGCCGAGGAAATGCGGGAAGGCATCGGCGGGATCGCCATGCAGCGAGGCGAAGAAGACATCGCCGCGCTCGTAGAAAATGTCCTGCGTGCCGTTTCCATGGTGGAAATCGACGTCGAGCACCGCGACCTTCGCCGCCCCCTTGTCGAGAAGACGCTGGGCCGCGACGGCGGCATTGTTGATGAAGCAATAGCCGCCATACATGTCGATGCCCGCATGATGGCCGGGCGGGCGGCAGAGCGAGAAGGCCGCCCTCTCGCCGCCGGCGACGAGGTCGGCGCCTGATATCGCCGTGCGCATGGAGGAGACGGCCGCCTCGAAAGTGCCGGGCGAGATCGCCGTTTCGGCGGCATTGCAATAATAGCCGAGCTGGCCCTCGATATCGTTCGGCAGGCGCGGCGAGGTGCGGCGCACGGGGAAGGAGGTCGGGATCGCCTCGCCCTTGAAGCCCGCCGCCTTCCAGCGCTGCCAGGCCGTTTCGAGGAAGGCGAGGAAACCGGCATCATGCACCTTGAGCGCCGTTTCCATGCCATGGGCCTCCGGCGCGGCAATGTCGGTGAAGCCGGCATCCTTGACGGCGGCGAGAATCCATTCCGCCCGGAAGGGCGCCTCGAACGGCGCCACCAGTTCGCCGCCGTAGAGTTCGGTGCGGGCGTTGCGGAGCTTGTGGTCCTCGGAGAAAATCACGCGCATGAAAGGGTCCTCGCCTTGTTTTGGTGCAAGGTTAGCCGTTCGGCTTTGCCGGTGGCAAGCCGGGAACGGTGCGCCGCGCGCGATCGGTCGATGCAGACAAAGGAAGACCCGCGCAGCGGGCGGGCTACGCGGGTCTTCTATGCCAGGCGGCGAAGCGTGCCGTTATTCGACGAGGTCGATCGTTTCCGTGCTGCCGCCCTCGCAGGTGTAGCAGCAGTCGCTGCAGTTCTCGGCGTTCTCGGGTCCGGTGCCCCAATAGGTGCCCTTGTCGCCCGAAATCCAGGCGCCGTAGCAGATCGTCTCGCCCTGATTGCAGGAGAGCGACATTTCCTTGACCTCGCCGTCGTCGAGATAATAGACCTCGTTGCCGCCCGGCCAGACGTGTTCACGATCCTGGCTGTAGAGCTCGACCTCGACGGCATTCTTGTGATTGTTGCGCATGTTGATGGTGATGTCGGCGGCGAAGGCCTCGACCATACCGCCGGCAAGCATGAGAAGGCCAAGCGCGGCAGTTGCGGCGCGGCGGGCGGGCGCGCGTTGCGCCCCTGAATTCATCGACATGAAGGGTCCCTCGAGACAGAAGCGGCCAATGCGACCGCCTCATATCCGTAGCAGGTCCCGGAGACCGCGCAAGCCATGCCAAGTGCCTGAAACCGTGAAAATTTCAGGGTCTTCTGATCGTTCATTCGACCGTCGGTTGGAACGACGCGCGACGGGTAACGAACACTGCGCGGCCCGGTTGTCCGCAAGGCTCACATGCCGCTCTCGCCGAGGCGCTTGAAGAAGAGCGTCGTCGCGCAGAAACTTCCGTCCGGATAGAGCGCATAATCGGGGATGACGCCGACGCGGCTCCAGCCGAGGCGGGCATAGATCGCTTCGGCCGGGCTTCCCGTCGCGGTGTCCAGCACCAGCACCGTGCGGCCGCGCGCGAGCGCCTCGGCCTCCGCCGCCGCCATCAGCGCCCGGGCATGGCCTCGTCCGCGCGCGGCTTCCAGCACCAGCAGTTTCTTCAGGTCCGCCCGGTGCGGCTGGTTGGGCGGCAGGCCGATGCCGAGCTGGACCGTACCGACGATCCGGCCCTCGTCTTCCGCCACGAAGAGCAGGGTCGCCTCCCCAGCGACCGCCGCCGCCACGCCGCGCCAGTAGGCGCCGGCATCCGCCGGGCCATAGGGCGACAGGAAGCCGACCGATGCGCCGCCCTCCACGCAATCGACGAGGACATCGGCCAGTTCGTCGATGCGCGCCTCGGCCTCGTCGGCGCCGATCAGCCGGATGGTGCTCATGCCTCGTTTCCTTCAGGGAGAGCCGCGATCGAGGATCACGGCATAATGGGCGGTGTCCTCGCCCGGATTGTGAAAGACATGGCCTTCGGTGATGCTCATGTAGAGGCAATCGCCGGGTTCCAGCCGGTGCACGCG
>CAMPIK010000534.1 GCA_946886325.1 uncultured Shinella sp. | reverse complement strand
CGGTCTACGCACGCCCGGCCCAGGATCGCATCGGGACATTCGCGGAATACATCGCCATGGACGAGGCCGATGTGGCAATGAAGCCGGCCAACCTGACCATGGAAGAGGCTGCATCCCTTCCGCTTGTCGCGCTGACAGCATGGCAGGTGCTTGTCGAGCGGGCCAACGTGCAGAAGGGGCAGAAGGTCCTGATCCATGCCGGCTCGGGCGGCGTGGGCACGATCGCGATCCAGCTCGCCAAGCATCTCGGGGCCTCTGTCGCGACGACCACAAGCACGGCAAACGTCGCTCTTGTGCAAAGTCTCGGCGCGGACGTCGTGGTCGATTACAAGAAGGACGACTTCGAGAACGTGCTGCAGGGCTATGACGTCGTGCTGAACAGCCTCGGGAAGGACACGCTGGAAAAATCCCTTGCCGTGCTGAAACCGGGTGGGAAGCTGATCTCGATCTCCGGCCCGCCCGATCCGGATTTTGCGAAGCAGAACGGCTCGGGCTGGCTGTTTCAACAGATCATGCGCCTCCTGAGTTCCGGCATCAGGAGAAAAGCGAAACGCAAAGGCATCCGCTATTCTTTCCTCTTCATGACCGCGAATGGCGGGCAGCTCGAAAAGATCACCGCTCTGATCGAGGCGGGCGTCATACGCCCGGTCATGGACCGGGTCTTCCCGTTCGAAAAGACCAATGAGGCACTCGCCTATGTCGATACCGGGCGTGCGAAGGGGAAGGTCGTCATCGCCGTGAAGTGACGTGTCGGCCCAAGGGGGGGCGAACGGAATTGCCGCTTGCGGCTGTACGCAACTGCCGTACTTTTCTGGCTGTGATCGTTGAGCCGAGCGAGGACCGGTACGCACGGGAGGGCCGACGCATGGAGCATCTGCTGGCGCGCATCGAGCGTCTTGCCACCGGATTGCCGGGCGTGGAGACAGGCACGTCCTATGGCAACCCGGCGCTGAAGGTGGCGACGCGCACCTTCGTCGTCGTCAAGGCGGACGATCTTCTGGTGCTGATGGCGCCGCTCGACGAGAAGGAGCGGCTGATGGAGATGGCGCCCGAGATCTATTTCGAGACGGATCACTACAAGGGCTGGCCGGCGCTTCTGGTGAACGCCGGGCAGATCGACGACGCGGAACTCGGACTTCGCCTCCGGGAGGCCTGGCAGGCGAAGGCGCCGGCGAAGCTGCGCAAGAGCCTCGCCTGACCGCCCGTCCTGGCCAATGGCCTCAGTCTTCGTGCACGATGGCGCGCTGGACGGCCGGGCGCTCCAGCATGCGGGCGCGATGTTCGGCGATGCGCGGGAACTGGTCCGGATCGACGCCGTCGCTCTTCATCCAGCCGGCAATCGTGAAGAAATAGGGATCGGCGACGGAGTAGCGCTCGCCGAGCACCCACGGCCCGACAAACATTTCCGCCTCGATCAGCGCCATGCAGTCGGCCATGTTCTGCGCCACCTTGGCCTTCATCGTTTCCATCGCGGCCTTGTCGTCCGTCCAGCGGCTTGCCCGCCGGCCATGGGCATGCGCGACATGCACCGTCGAGCAGAGATAGGAGTTGAAGGCCTGCATGCGGGCGAATTCGAACGCGTCCTCCACCGGCGCGAGCCGGATCTTCGAGGCATTGTGCGCGATATAGACGAGGATCGCCGGGGTTTCCGTCAGGATGCCGCGCTCGGTTGAAAGCGCCGGCACGCGGCCCTTCGGATTGATCTTGAGATAGGCGTCGGACTTCTGGGCGCCGGCCGCCATGTCGAGCCGCTCCACCCTGTGCTCGAGCCCGCTCTCCTCCAGCGCGATCAACGATGCGAGCGCACAGGTCCGCGGGCCGTAATACAATGTCAGCACGAATTTTCCTCCCATTCCGACTGCTTTCAGAGACTTGGCACCGACTTGACGCGATTCAAGCCCGCTTGACAAGCGGCAGTGCACTTCGCTACATCCGATTTGTAACGTCATAACATTACATATGGAGACACTTCATGCTGCGACGGTATCTGGCCGTTTCGAGCGCGCTTGCGCTCGTCCTCCTCTCTTCCACCACCGCATCCGCGCATGGCGCCTGGGTCGCCGAGCGCTGGGGCGAGCTCGGCGTGATCTACGGCCATGGCGCCGGCGACGACGCCTATGATCCGGCGAAAATCACCCGCGCGACCGCCATCGGCGAGGACGGCGAGACCGCAGACCTCGCCATCGAGGCGCGCACCGGCCACGCCATTCTGAAGCCCGAAGGCGAACCGGCGGCGATCCTCATCGAAATGGACAATGGCTACTGGACGGAAGGCGCCGACGGCAACTGGGTCAACAAGCCGAAGGACGAAGTGCCGGGAGCGGTTTCGGCCGGGCACTATATCAAGAACGGCATTTCGCTGATCCACCCGCATGACGGCCTTCCCGCCTTCCCGCAGCAGGCGTTGCAGATCGTGCCGCTCGACAATCCGGTCGGCCGCAAAGCCGGCGACCCGATCCGCCTCCGGGTGCTGCACGAGGGCAAGCCGCTCTCGGGCGTCGCGGTGACGCTCGACTACGTCAACCGGGCCGCGCTGAAGAGCGCCGAGACGGACGCCGATGGCGAGGTGGTGGTCGAGATCCGCAACGACGGCCTGAACGTGCTGGCGGTCGATCACGCCGTGCCGCTCGAAGGCGACCCGAAGGCCGACAAGATCGGCTACACCGCGACGCTCTCCTTCGTCGCGGAAAGCCATTCGCACGAGTGAGGATGGCAAGGCGGAGGCCGGGCGTCCGGCCTCCG
>CAMPIK010000533.1 GCA_946886325.1 uncultured Shinella sp. | reverse complement strand
GGCGATACCCGCGGTTCGCGACGGCAGGTGGAACTCGTCGGTGGCGCAGACCGAATGCATGGCGAAGTCGGCGCCCAGGAGCCTCTGGGCGAGAATGATGCCGGCCGAGCCCTTGCCACTCGACGACATGTAGAAATAATTCGGCTTGAGCCCGCGTTCGTCGAGCTGTTCCAGCACCTCCAGCGTCACCTCGAGATAGGCGACAGCCGAGGCAACATCGAACATCGGGTTGTCGTTGAGGATGTGCGGCCGACCGCCTTGCCCGCGCACCTGCTCAGCCAGTCCGTCCAGCATTGCACGCTGCTGGAGCCGGTCTGCCGCGAAATGCACCTCGGCGCCGAGCAGGTAATCGACCAACAGGTTGCCCTGCACATTGTTGGGACGCTGGCCTTCCAGCACGAGGATGGTGCGCAGCCCAAGCTTGTTGCAGGCGCCGACCGTCTGGCGCGCCGAGTTGGACTGGAGGTCCAGCCCGACGATGACCGTATCCGGCTCGTCCTTCATCGCGTGCGCGAGGCGAAATTCGAGGTTGCGCAGCTTGTTGCCGCCGAGTGCCACGCCCGTCAGGTCGTCGCGCTTCACGAAGATGCGGGGACCGCCCAGCACGCGCGTCAGATTGCGCGCCTCTTCCAGCGGCGTCTGCTTGAGCGCGATGTCGAGGCGGGGCAACACCGCAATCCGCTCACGGATCTGCTGAGGGCTCATCGCCGCGTCGACCATGGCAACCGTCCTGCCTGTGCCGTCGAACCGTCTTCGATCTTCGGCTTAAATGTCCAGTATACAAGACACTCGTCTTGTGTTAGAGACAGAATATCAATCTGCAGGGAATGCGCAAGAGAAGCGGCACATGACTCTGATTTCGCTTTCCTCGGAAGACGATGCTCCGCAACGCCGAGAGCGCAGCGTGGACCGCATTCTCCAGATACTGGAATTCCTGCACGGCCACGGCGAGGGCATACGCATCGGCGCCCTGGCGAAGGCATTGAACGCACCGCGTTCCTCGACCTACACGATCGTCAAAGACCTGACCCGGGCCGGCCTGCTGGAGATCGCGCCGGAGGATTCGCGCATCTTCTTCGGCAAGCGGATGTACCTTTATGGCCTCAATTACATCCGCGAGAACTCGCTGGCCAAGCGGGCGCGCATGGAGGTCGATCGGCTGGCGAAGGAGACCGGCGAAACGAGCGAGTTCTGCATGCTCCAGAACGGTCGCTACACGATCATGCATATGCGGCCGGGCAACCGGCCGTTTCGTATCAGTTCCGCGGTCGGCCTGCAGATCCCGATTCCGTGGACGGCGTCGGGCCGGCTTCTGCTTGCCGGGTGCAGCCGGGCCGAGATCGAGGAACTGATCGCGGACGAGGATCTCACGCTGCCGGACGGCAGACGCATCCACATCGATGAATTCATCGATGCCATCGCGACGGCCCGCAACGACGGTTATTGCCTGACCAAGGGCCTCGTTGACGCCGTGACGCAATGTCTCGCGGCGCCGATCTATGGGGCCGACAGCAATGTCGAGGCGACGATCTGCCTCGTTTTGCCGGTCGATCTGTCAGAGGATCACATATCCACTCTGCGTGACCGACTGTTGCAAAGTAGCCGAGCGCTTTCTTCGCTGTAGGCTCGACGTCCGATCTTCAGGCGTCGCTATCGGCCGAAAGCCGTGAGTCTTGTTTGCGTTACTTGCGCCTGAACAGGAGTGGGCAATCGCCGACCAGCTCAGAGGTTTTTCCGAGCCAGGCCTTCGCGGCGGCATCGCCGGTCAGATAGGCGTCGAGGAAGGCGAGCGTCAGTTGCTCGACGGCATTCCTTTGCTCGGGCACCGGCGATTGATCGGGCCGCGCGATGCCGCCCAGGTAGTGGTCGGCATCGGTCAGGACAGCAAGATACTTGTCGCCCGCCGGGGCGAGTTCGTAGGGCTCCACCTTCCAGTGCCAGTCCTGGCCCTTGGCGCCGCCGTCGCGCGTGCCGGTTACGTTGAGCATGGGACCATCGATGCCGTCCCAGGATCCCTCACGCAGGCCCTGCTGGTCGCGTCCCTGCGCGCTGAGCAGGATCGCCGCGGCGAAGCGGTCGTCCTTGAAGTTGCGCGGGTCTTCGCCGGGGAGATCGATCTCTGCGCCGGCGAACAACTGCGATGTGTAGGCGCCGAAGGAATGGCCGGCGATTGCGCCGGGGATCGGTGCGGGCAGCCGTCCGCACGTCGCCTCCAAGACCGCGTCGAGCGCGTCCATCACTTGCCTTACGATGCGAATCCGCTCCAGCCCGTAGTGCGGAGTGTGCAGTATTTCATACATGCGCGCCCGAACCTTGGGGTCGTCAGCCCAGCCGCTGAGGTCGCCGGCGGGATTGAGACCAAGCTGCGGTTCGGCCTGCGCCACCGCGCCGATCCAATCCGGGAAGGTCGGATGGATCACGAGATAGCCATGTGAGTCGCGGCCGCTGGCGCTGAGTCCGTGGCAGAAGATGACGAATCCCTTTGGCGTCATCGCCTCCGGCCAGCGACAGACGAGCGGCAGGACGCCCCCGGCGCCTTCGACGGATCGCTCGACGATGCCGGCGCTGGAGGCAGATGGATAGACGGCGTGTTTCATGAGGCGATGCGTTCCCTGAACTCGGCCCGTTCGGCCGCGTGCGCGACATCCGCGGCGTGAAGAAAGCAGTTCGCCGTGCCGCCGCCGGCGATCGGATAGGCGGGCGGCATCTCGGCTTCGCAGCGCGGCATGGCATAGGGGCAGCGGTTGCGGTA
>CAMPIK010000532.1 GCA_946886325.1 uncultured Shinella sp. | reverse complement strand
GCGGCGTGATCTCCGTCACCGAGCGCCAGAGCTATATCCTGCGCGTCCGCACGCTGGCCAAAGCCTGCGGCGAGGCCTTCCTGCTGACGGATGCGGGCGGTGTGAACTGGGCGGACCGGGCGGCCTGAGGGCGGACATCGGCCGCTGCGGGAGAAGTTCTTCGCCCATCGCAAGCCCAGGTGGCGCCCGATTGGGCGCGCGTCAGGGAAGCGTATATCCGAGCTTCGCCACGACATCCTTGTCGACGCTCTCGTTGACGAAGGCGATGTCTTCCGGCGTGAAGGCCGAATAGTCGTTTCCGTTCGAGTACTGCTTGACGAAATCGCTGGAACTGCGGCCATCTTTTTTGGTCGAATCCTCAATGTTCTCGTAAGCGCCTGCCTTGCGCGGCGGAATGATCGCGCCGATTGCCTCCATCTGCGCGGAGAAGTTGGACAGCAGTTCGGAATAGGGAATGAAGACGGTCTGGTATCCGCGTTCGGTAAGCGAGAGCCAACCTTGATGCTTGGCGTTCCACAGCGCCACCATGTTCGGCACGACCGCTGGTGACAGGTTTTCCTTGCGAGTCGCGATCCACGGATGTCGGATGAAATCCGAAAGCGACATGTTCCGTGCCGGGAAGAGGCTGTGATAGGGCCGGCGGTGAAAGGACTTCAGCCAGGAATAGGGCTCCTTCGAGATCACGAGAAAGAGCGTGCGCGATGCCGTCTCCTTTTCCCGCTCCAGAAGCTCGAAGTCCGGAAAGGCGTGCTTCCAGCCGAGATTGCGGTTCTCGATCTCGCGCATGCTGACATCGACAAGCATTTGCCGCGCGAGGTGTTGCAGATTCTTGGGCAGGTCCTGAGCCAGGGCCTCCAGGTCGGCTTGAACGTTGGGCTGCGTGCCGGGAAGCAGGTCGATGTCGAAATTTTTCCGGACGAGCTTCGAGAGATAGTTCGTTCCCGAGTTCCGCTCGCCCAGGACCTTTACGTATTTCACGTCGCTCTGCATTCGCTGTTCTTTCCGCGCTACCTGTAGGCAAGGCCTGAGTTGCGGGCTTTCGTTCGCAAAATCAGTCGGGGCTGTCAACCGCTCATCGGTGGCGGCGAAAATGCCGTCGCACCGCATTTTTCCCGGCCGCCCGATAGTTCAGCATTGCACCGCGTTTCAGGATCGCATACCGGAGCAGAAGCAGAGCAAGTTGCAAGGTACCGGAGACTTACATTGCGTACGAAGATCGACATCCACCGTCCAGCCCTACAATACGATTTGAGGGAAGAGGGCGTCGCGGGCGAGAACAACGAGACGCTTCCGCCGACCGTCGTCGTCTATGGCGTGCCGCGCGGTGGAACGACCATGGTGGCCGGCATCGTGCAGCGCTGCGGGGTCGATATCGGCTTGAATCTTCCGGTCAACCTGGAGGATCCGGATTTCGTAGCGAAGAAGCCTGTCGAGATGATCGAGACGATCCGCCATCGCAATCAGGAAAAAGCGATATGGGGCTGGAAGTTCCCCCGTGCGGCCAACTACCTGCCGGCCGTCCACCAGGAAATCCGCAACCCCCACTATATCGTCGTCTGGCGCGACATTTTTTCCACGGGCCTGCGTCCAATGCGCCGCGGTGGCGACATCATCGAGTCCTTGCGTCATGCCCACACGATCCAGAGGATCAACATCGATACGATGAAGAAGGTGCCTGGACGCTATCTGCTGGTCTCCTATGAGAAGGCTGTGCTCGATCCCTGGGCACTGGCGGAAGACATCTCGGCTTTCGTCGGAACGGAACTGAAGGCTGACCGGGACGAGTTGATCGCATTCGCCAAACCCGGATCGTATAAGTCCTGAGACAGGCGTCGCCGACGATTGGGGATCGAATGACGTTCGAGATCGTGACCTGCGTGAACGACGGCCGTGTCAGCGACCTTCGCAATCTGCTGCGCAGCATTCGCCATCGCCTGCCAGACGCGCCCGTGCGCGTCATCCCCTTCACCGGCGAAACCCGCGAAGCGCAGTCCGTCGCCGCGCAATACAATGCCCGCTGGGAAGACGCCGATCCGTTCTGGGACGACCTTGGCAAGCGGATTTATGGCGAGGAACTCTATCGCCCCAGTTCGCCGTCCTGGACCTATTTCCGCAAGCTCAACATGTTCAACGCAAGCGATATGCCGCGGCTTTTCCTGGATGCGAATTGCCTGCTGCTTGCGGCGGACCCGGGCATGGGCGCGATCATGGACGGGCGAGCGGATGTGGTCTTTCACAGCGGGGCTACGCGCGGCCGCAATTTTGACGAGCGCTTCACGGCTTATGTCGAGGCGATCGCTCCCGAAGGTTTTAATTCCATGGGCTACAATCTCGGCCATTGTGCCTTCACACCGGATGCTGCCCATCGCGTGCGCCTGTTCGCGGAGGCGATTGGCGGCAACATCCGCGCGGTGCTCGGAAAGGCGCCCGAGCAGGCCTTCCTCTCCTTCGCGCTCCTGCACAGCGGTCTCCGGTCGCGGCTTCTTTGCCAGCTGGACGAGGGGGCCGCGATTACGAATTCCGCGAAGTTTGCGGTCGAGCGCCGAAGCGACGGCACATTCGCCTATGCGAAAGGTCCCCATCGCGGCAAGACGCTCGTGACGATCCAGAGGGCGGCCGCCAAGCAGGCGCCGTCAACAGGTTATGACAAGGTCTTGCCGATGGCGGTAGGCGAGGGCTGAAGGATGCCGATGGCGCTTCGTATTTTCCTTGCAGTCGCGGCATTGCTCGCACTCTCCGCACCCGCCACGGCCGAATGG
>CAMPIK010000531.1 GCA_946886325.1 uncultured Shinella sp. | reverse complement strand
GTTCGAGGACGGGACCGACCTCTACTGGGCGCGCTCGCGGGTGCTGGAGTACCTGAGCCAGGTGCAGAGCCGGCTGCCGGCGGGCGCCCGGCCGGCCCTGGGTCCGGACGCGACCGGCGTGGGCTGGATCTACGAATATGCCCTGGTGGACCGCAGCGGCCGCCACGACCTCCGCCAAAGGCGCGGCCTTGCCGTCCAGATAGGGCAGCGCCTGCGCGTCCCAGATTTCGGCGACCTGCCGGGTCGGGTCGAACTTCGCCGCGGCGATTTCCTCGGCGGTCGGGTTCTTGATGATCTTGCAGCCCGAGACGGCCGACGCCGCCAGCGCCAGCGTCAGGAAGGCAGTTGCGAACCTCGCCATGACCTCACTCCACTTCCGTATCATAGAGGCGGAGGACGGGTTGCCCCGTCCTCCGCCGCGGTCCAGCCGGGAGGCGATTATTCGCTGAGAGCGAAGGTCTCGAGCTTGGCGGCATTGTCGGCGTTGATCAGCACGCAATCCATGAGCTGCTTCTCTTCCGCCGGCGCCTTGCCGGTGGTGATGTAGTCATGCGCCTGCTGCACGGCCATCTGCGCCTGGGCAAAGGCCGGCTGGAGAACGGTCGCCTTGATGCCACCAGAGGTGATCGAGTCGCGCACGTCGTTGGAACCGTCGAAGCCGACGACGATCACGTCCTTGCGGCCGGCCGCCTGGAGGGCGGCGATGGCGCCCATAGCCATCGTGTCGTTGCCCGAGATGACGCCCTGGATGTCCGGGTTCGCCTGGAGGATGGTCTCCATCTTGGAATAGGCTTCCGTCTGGCTCCAGTTGGCCGACTGCTGGGCGACCATCTTCAGGTCCGGATAGTCGTCGATGACGTCGTGATAGCCCTGCGAGCGGATGCCGGCATTGGTGTCGGACTCCTTGCCGAGAAGCTCGACATAGTTGCCCTTCTCGCCCATCAGCTTGACGAACTCGCCGGCGCCGAGCTGGGCGCCCTGGTAGTTGTTGGAGACGATCTGCGCGACGGCGACGCCGGTGGCGTTGATTTCGCGGTCGATCAGGAAGGACGGGATGCCGGCATCCTTGGCCTTCTGGACGGCGGCGACCGATGCGTCGGCGCCGGCATTGTCGAGGATGATCGCCTTGGCGCCGCGGGCGATCGCCGTGTCGATCAGCTGCGACTGCTTGTTGACGTCGTCGTCATGCACGAGCACGAGCGCCTCGTAGCCGAGTTCCTTGGCCTTCGCCTCGGCGCCGACCGCTTCCGCCTTGAAGAACGGATTGTCGTGCGAGGGCGTGATGATGGCGATCAGGTCCGCCGCATAGGCCGGCATGGATACGCCTGCGGCAAGAACGGCGGCCATGGCCGCCATGGTCAGTCTGCGGGTCAGTTTCATGGTGTCTCCTCCCATTCGGGTTGGTTGGGCCGGCCCTTTTCCCGTGAGGACCGGCGGGTGGGCGAAAGCCCTTTTCTCAGGTGATGCGCCGGATGCTGTCGGCGATCTCCTGCGGTTCGAAAACGCGTTTCCAGTCGTCGCGCATGAGCATCGGCTTGCCGAACTCGATGGCCTTGTTGCAGGCATCCGAGAAGACGCCCTCGACTTCCTCGAAGATCACGGCGCCGAGCACGTTCATGTGGCCGAGCAGGAAGTCGCGTGCGGCCTCCTTCGGCACGCCGCGCTTCACGCACTCGTCCATCGCTTCCCGCATGACGACGAGAAGCGAGGCGCAGACCGTTTCGGAAAGCCCCGGCTCCAGGAGCGCCATCTGCTCGACGGTGACGCGGTGCGAGCGCATGACCGGCGCCCAGATGACCTTGGCCACCTCTTCGCCCAGCGCATAATGGTCCTCCGGTCCCTGCATCAGCGCCGAGACGATATGCTGCTTGGCGGCGATGCCGCCGAAATGGTCGTTGCGCGCCGCAAGCTCCGTCTCGTCATTGAAGATCGGCGGATGGCAGGGATGCGTCACGAAATAGGTGATGTCGGCGCGTTCCGGCAGGTGGCCGGCGAAAGGGGCTGCGGCATCGAGGATGACGATGACAGTGCCCGGCTTCAGCTTGTCGATGATGCCGGTCGCGACCTTGCCGATCGCCGTATCCGGCACGGCGAGGATGACCACCTCCGCGCCCTCAAGCGCGTCGTCAGCCGAGACCGCCGTGAGGCCGAGCTCGCTTTGAAGCCGCGCCTTGCCCGCTTCGCTGACTTCCACATGGCGCACGTCGAAGCGCGAGCCTTTCAGGTTCCGGGCCAGTCGGCAGCCCATCTTGCCGCCGGCGCCGAAGAGGGCGATCGAAGTCATTGCGGTGTCTCCTCCGTCTTTTGTTGGCCACACCTAATCTCAACTGGTATGATGAGTCAATGAGTATGTCATCAGGCACAGAAATATTCCGCGCGGATGCCCCGTTCGGGTGAGCGGTCTCGATCACAATTCAGTCAAAGCACCCTCCGGCCGGTACACAGGAGGGCTGCCTGGGCCATATCTTCCGTGAGAGCCAGTCTCCAAACGGGAGCATTCGATGAAGATCACACGACGACGTCTCATGCAGGCAACGGCTGCCTTCGGAGCGGCCGCGGCTTTTCCCCCGGCATCCCGAAGCGCGCCGGATCCCTCGTCCCTTCGGCGCATTCCGTCGTCCGGCGAGATGATCCCGGCCGTCGGCCTCGGCACCTGGATCACCTTCAATGTCGGTGACGATCCTGTGTTGCGCGACGAGTCCGCCGCGGTGATGGCCGCCTTCTTCGAAGCCGGCGGCGCCATGATTGACTCCTCGCCAATGTAC
>CAMPIK010000530.1 GCA_946886325.1 uncultured Shinella sp. | reverse complement strand
CGGAGCGGCCTTCGGTCTGCCGGGATTTTCTCTGCCTCTGGATGGTCAGCGAGACGCTCGGGGACGCGTGGGCGCCGTCGCGATCGCACATGATGGTCTACCGGCAGGGGCCGCAGACGACCGTTCTGGTCGATCCCGACCATCCGGACATCTGGCGGACCGAGCCGTACCACGCGCAACTGCAGCGGTGGGCCAGCGAGGCCGAGCCGGTGGGCGGCTATGTCATCGTGTTCTGGCAGGACGAGGTGCACAAGATCTGATCCCGAGTATCTCGCGCGGCAGTGAAAACATCCCGCGTCCGGGCACTTCGTGCCCTGTCATCCCGCTCTTTCGCATGCTAGGTATCGCCCATGAGACGGGCCGGCGGATGCGGCGTGTCGGATTTTCCGGAGAAGGACGCGGGCGATGGGAAAACTCTCCGATGAGGGGCGTCGGGCCTTGGGCGATATTGCATCGCGCCATGGAACGAGCGCGGATGCCGTCGAGCATGTGCTGATGGCGCTGGTCGCCGGGCAGGGCACGCAGGCGCAGTTCAACCATCCCGATCTCGGCGGCATGGGGCAATGGTCGCAGGGCGGCATGACGATGGTCGGCGACATGTTCAACAATGCCCTGAAGGCGAAGGTCGATGCGATCTGCTCCGACCTTGCGGCGCTGCTGCGTGGCTCGGACCTCTTTCTCAGGCCGGCATCGCATCAATCGCAGTCGCCGGGCCAAGCCTATGGCCAGGCACAGTCGCAAGGTCATGGCAGCGGCGTCAGCCTCTTCGTGCCCGGCGCCTTTTCGGCGGCAAACTGGTGGCCGGGGGAGCTTGGGTATCCTTCCTCGACAGGGGCGCAGAACAGCCTGCGCTATGCCTTCTTCCCCGAGGCGCGGCGGCTGGCGATCGATCTTGGCGGCCGGGTCGTCGTCTATGACACGCGGGACCATTCGATCGGCGGCTTCTCCCAGCAGCAGGGCGGTGACCAGTCGCTGAGTTTCACCTCGCAATACGGGCTGGTGCGCGTTTCCGAGCTGGACGAGGTGCCGCTTTCGGGCGCGTCTTCCATTGCCAAGACCGGCGACGCGGCAGCGGAGTGGATCGCGGAGCCGCAGTCGACCGTGCCTGCCGACCAGCCGGTCTTCGCCCCTGCGCCGCAGGCGCCGCCGCCTCCCGCCTCGCACCCGGCCCAGGCCCACGCAGAGGTGCGCCACGCCCCGGCGGCGGAAGACGATATTTTCGACAAGATCGAGCGGCTGGCAGCCCTTCATGCCAAGGGCATTCTCACCGACAAGGAATTCGAGGCGAAGAAGGCCGATCTGCTCGACCGGCTCTGAGCGACCGGTTTGAAACTGCGTGATTGCGGTCTGCAGATGGCGTTTTTCTGCGCTCCGGTGCGCACGGACGTCGTGTATGCTGCGCTTCGGTACTCGGAAAAAGCTGTCTTCGACTCGCCCTGATGCATTTCAAGACGGCCTCTGACAACAGCGGCTATTCCGCGCGTCAATTCACAGCACTTGATCGACTGTTCAAAATAATTCCGGTGCACCCTGTCGGCTGAGACGATAGTTCTTCGTCTATCAACCAACGGGAGTGACCGATGCTGTATGCCGTTCTTTGTTACGATGCCGAAAGTGAAGTCTCCGCCTGGTCGAAGGAACTCGACGAGAAGGTGATGGCCGATCTGGGCGCGATCAACCAGCGTTATGCGGAGGCCGGCAAGCTCGGTCCCGTGGCCCGGCTGATGCCGACGACGGCGGCCGTCACCGTGCGCAAGGGCGCGACGGACGACATCGTCATGGACGGTCCGTTCGCCGAGACAAAGGAACAGTTCCTCGGCTTCTTCGTGCTGGAAGCCGAAACGCTCGACGAGGCGATCACCTTTGCGCGCGAGCTTTCGGGCGCCAATCCGGCGAACGGCACCTACGAGATCCGGCCGCTGCAATACTTCAATCCGGGGGTACCCATCAAATGACAGAACTCGCCTGGATCGACCTGGCGCTGACATCGGCACGTCCGCAGGCGATGGGGGCGCTGCTGCGCTACTTCCGTAACCTCGACATGGCGGAGGAGGCCTTTCAGGAGGCGTGCCTTCGCGCGCTGAAGACCTGGCCCGACAAGGGCCCGCCGCGCGATCCGGCCGCCTGGCTGATCTTCGTCGGCCGCAACAGCGGCATCGACCATGTGCGCAAGCGGGCGAAGCAGCAGCCGCTGCCGCCCGAGGAGGTGCTCTCCGACCTCGACGACCGGGAGGCGGACCTTGCCGACCGGCTGGACGCCTCGCATTTTCGCGACGACATCCTGCGCCTGCTCTTCGTCTGCTGTCATCCGGACCTGCCGGCGACGCAGCAGATCGCGCTCGCGCTTCGCATCGTCTCCGGTCTTACGGTGAAGCAGATCGCCCGCGCCTTCCTCGTCTCGGAAGCGGCGATGGAGCAGCGCATCACGCGGGCGAAGGGCAAGGTGGCGGCGGCCGGCATTCCCTTCGAGACGCCCGACGCCGTGGCGCGCGCCGAACGGCTCGGCCGGGTGGCGGCGATGATCTACCTCGTCTTCAACGAGGGCTATTCCGCCGGCCAGCCCGGCAAGGCCGACACGCCCTTCTGCGAGGAGGCGATCCGGCTGTCGCGGCTGCTGCTGACGCTTTTCCCCGCCGAGCCGGAGATCATGGGGCTGACCGCGCTGATGCTGATCCAGCATTCGCGCCTTGCCGCGCGCTTCGACGCCGACGGACAGATCGTGCTGCTCGACGACCAGGACCGGACGCTCTGGGACCGGGCGCTGATCA
>CAMPIK010000529.1 GCA_946886325.1 uncultured Shinella sp. | reverse complement strand
GCTCCAACCCGCGCATGGCCCGCTACATGCACGAGCGCATTCCGGGCTCCCGGCTGGCAATCTTGCCCGGCCTTCGCCACTCGATCCTCATCGAGGCGCCGGACATCGTGGCCGAAGCCATCGCTGGCTTCCTGGCGCAGACGGAGGCGGCCCATGGTGAAGGCTTGTGAGGAGAAGAAGACACGACCTGATTCCGCCATTTCGATGAAGACGGGCGCCAGGCGCTGCTCGGGAATGCCGGAAGACGGGGAGGGGCCGAAAGCCCCAGGATCGGCACTATCGGCAGGGCGACGAACCCGCGCCGGCACCACGAACGACAATCAATAGAGGGAACCAGCAGATGAACAGACCACTGACAATCACCGCCTTTGCCGCCGCTCTCGCCGTCTCGCTTGCCACCGTTCCGGCGCGGGCCGGCGAGGTGCTCGATCGGGTACTCGCCGCCAAGAACCTGAAGGTCGCGACCGATGCAAGCTGGGCACCCCAGTCCTTCATGAACGACAAGAACGAGATGGACGGGTTCGACGTCGATATCGCCAAGGAGATCGGCAAACATCTTGGCGTTTCGGTCGAATTCGTGACGCCCGGCTGGGACATCATCACGGCCGGCAACTGGCAGGGCCGCTGGGACATGCATGTCGGCTCCATGACGCCGACCAAGAAGCGCGCAGAAATCTTCGATTTCCCCGCCGTCTACTACTACACGCCGGCAGCCGTTGCCGTGCACAAGGACAGCAAGGCGGAAAAGCTTGGCGATCTCAACGGCAAGGTCGTCGGCGCGACCGCCACCTCGACCTTCGACGCCTATGCAAACCATGACCTGACGCTCGATGCCGCCGGTGCGCCGTCCTTTACCTACGAGTTCAAGGCGGGCGAGGTGAAATCCTACGCGAACTCCACGACAGCCTTCGACGATTTGCGGCTCGGCGACGGTGCGCGCCTTGATGCCGTGGTTTCCTCGCTGCCGAGTATCCTGGATGCGGAAAAGGCCGGCTATCCGATCAAGCAGCTTGGCAAGCCGGTCTTCTTCGAGCCGCTGGCCGTCGCCATCGAGCATGGCGACAAGGAGCTCGGCGAGAAGATCGCAGAGGCCGTCGAGGCCATGAAGGCGGACGGAACGCTGAGCAAGCTGTCGGTCAAGTGGTACGGCGTCGACTACACCGTCACGCAATAACGAACGACCGGTTCGCGCGACCCGTCACGGGTCGCGCGCCAGCCACAAGGGAGCGCAGATGCTGTATCCGGATACCGTCGAATCTGAAGTGCTCGTCCACAGGCCGTGGTTCATCGCGGCCATGTTCGCGGCGGTCCTCGCAGTCTTCCTCGCCTTCAACCTGACCGGTACGAGTTTGGGCGAACTCATGCGCCCGGCCATAGGCGAGCCGCTGGAAAGCGGCTTCTACGGCCGTTTTGCCATCGCCTTCGTCATCGCGGTGCTCTTCTGCCTCAATGTCGTGCTGATCGGCTTTGCATCGCTCAAGGTTCAGATCGCCATCGTCTGGCTCGAACTGCTGCTGCTCTTCCTCGCCTTCTTCGAGACGTTCGATCTCAGCCTGCCGTTCATGGCGGAGAAGCTGCCCTTTCTCATCACCCAGGGCCTTTTCACGACGGTCTATGTCTCCGCGATTTCGATCGCCATTGCCTCGGTCATCGCGATCCTCGGTGCCGTTGCGAAGCTTTCGACCAACGGTTTCGCCTATGCCATCGCGAGTTTCTACACCTCGTTCTTCCGCGGCCTGCCGCTCCTGATGCAGGTCTATCTCATCTATCTCGGCCTGCCGCAGCTCGGCTTCATCATCGATGCGGTGCCGGCCGGCATCCTGGCGCTGTCGCTCTGCTACGGCGCCTACATGACGGAGATCTTTCGCTCCGGCATCCAGAGCATCGACCGTGGCCAGTGGGAGGCCTCGCGCTCCATCGGCTTCGGCTTCGGGATCACCATGCGCAAGATCATCCTGCCGCAGGCGCTGCCCGTCATCATCCCGCCGACCGGCAACCAGTTCATCTCGATGCTGAAGGACAGCTCGCTCGTCTCGGTCATCGGCGTTTGGGAGCTGATGTTCCTCGCGCGCACGCTCGGCCAGAAGTCGTTCCAGCACATGGAAATGCTGATCGCCGCGGCGATGCTCTACTGGGGCCTGTCGATCTGCCTCGAGCTCATCCAGTCCCGCATCGAGCGTCATTATTCCAGGAGCAAAGTCCGATGAGCGCTGAAAAGATCATCGACGTTCGCAACGTCTCCAAATGGTACGGCGCCTTCCGCGTGTTGACAGATGTCAACCTGACGGTCGAGAAGGGCGAGCGTATCGTCGTTTGCGGGCCGTCGGGGTCCGGCAAATCGACGCTGATCCGCTGCTTCAACCGGCTGGAGGCGCATCAGCAGGGCGAGATCGTCGTCAACGGCATCACCCTGCATGACAGGATGCGCAACGTCGGCGAGGTGCGCAGGAACGTCGGCATGGTGTTCCAGCATTTCAACCTCTTCCCGCATATGTCGGTGCTGATGAACTGCATGATCGGCCCCATGTGGATAAAGGGCGTTTCCGAGAAGGAGGCACGCAAGACCGCGTTGCAGTTCCTCGAGCGCGTGCGCATTCCCGAGCAGGCGAACAAGTATCCGGTGCAGCTTTCCGGAGGCCAGCAGCAGCGCGTGGCGATTGCCCGTTCTCTCTGTATGCAGCCGGCGGTCATGCTGTTCGACGAGCCGACCTCCGCCCTCGACCCCGAAATGGTCTCGGAAGTGCTCGATACCATGACGAGCCTTGCCCG
>CAMPIK010000528.1 GCA_946886325.1 uncultured Shinella sp. | reverse complement strand
TTCCTGCGCTCGGTCGACATGCTGATCTGGGCGCTGTTCTTCACCCGCGCCTTCGGCCCCGGACCGCTCGCCGGCATGTCGGCGATCTTCTTCACGGACACCGGCACGCTGGGCAAACTCTATGCCGAGGCGCTCGAAAATATCGACGACAAGCAGCGCGAGGGCGTCAAGTCGGTCGGTGCGCCGTCGGTCGCGGTCCAGCGCTTCGGCGTGCTGCCGCAGGTCGCCCCCGTCTTCGCAAGCCAGGCGCTCTATTTCTGGGAATCGAACACACGATCGGCGACGATCATCGGGGCGGTCGGTGCCGGCGGTATCGGCCTCAAGCTCTGGGAGGCGATGCGGACCAATTCGGACTGGGAGAACGTCGCCTATATGGTACTGCTGATCCTGATGGTGGTCTTCGTCTTCGACGGAATCTCCAATGCGCTGCGCTCCCGCCTGATGGGACAGAAGCCGCATTGACGCTGTTGGATTGAAGCGCCGGCGTGGCATGATGCTGCCACACGAATCCGTTTGATGCAGGCGCGGCTGCCGCTTCCGGTGGCCGACTTGTGAATGGGAAAAATACGTTGCGATATGCCCTCTACTTCACCCCGCCCGCAAGCGATGCGCTGACGATCACGGCGTCGCGCTGGCTCGGCCGGAATGCGTTCACGGGTGCCGCCCTGCAGCAGCCGGCGGTCGAGGGGTTCGATGCGTCCACGCTCGCCGCGCTCACGGCCGATCCGCGCCGCTACGGCTTTCACGCGACGCTGAAGGCGCCGTTCGAACTGGCACACGGAACAACGGAGGCAGACCTCATCTCCGAACTCGTCCGCTTCGTTGGCGAGACGGAGGCCTTCGACATCACGGACCTGGTAATCGGCCGCCTCGGCTCGTTCTTCGCTTTCGTGCCGGCAGAGGACTGCCTGCCGCTGCAGGCCTTTGCCGCAAATGTGGTGCGCCGCTTCGAGCGCTTCCGCGCTCCGCTCTCCTCCGCCGACATCGCGCGGCGCAGGCCCGACCAACTGACGAGCGAGGAGCGGCAGAACCTGGTGCAATGGGGCTATCCCTATGTGTTCGACACATTCCGCTTCCACATGACCCTGACCGGCCGCGTGCCGGCTGGCGACATGCCGGCCATGGAGCGGGCACTGGCGACACACTTCTCCGGGTATGAAGGCTTGTCGCTGCCGGTCGGCGGCCTGGCGCTCTTCCGCGAAGCCTCGCGCGGCGCGGATTTTACCGTTCACTCCCTTTTCCCGCTCGCCCGCGTCCCGCTGGGCGGAGCGGCCAACCGAAAGACGGCCTGACATGACGACCGAACTGACGCTCACCAATGCACGCATCGTTCTGGAGGACGCCATCGTGCACGGCGCGGTGCTTGTCCGCGACGGTATGATCGTCGAAATTTCCGAAACGCCGGTTGCGACCGGCGAGGACATGGGCGGCGACTACCTGGTCCCCGGCCTCGTCGAACTGCACACCGACCATCTGGAGGCGCATTATTCGCCGCGCCCCGGCGTGCGCTGGGAAAAGACGGCGGCGATCCAGGCGCATGATGCGCAGGTCGTCACCTCAGGCATCACCACCGTCTTCGACTGCCTGCGCATGGGCTCGGACGAGGATGGCGGCTTCGAGCAGGGCGAGATGCGGGCGATGGCCGATGCGCTGGCGAATGCGCAGCGCGAGGACCGCCTGCGGGCCGATCACCTCATTCACCTGCGCTGCGAGGTCTCGACCGACAATGTGCTCGATCATTTCCACGAGTTCGAGAACGATCCGCAGGTCCGCCTCGTCTCGCTGATGGACCACGCGCCCGGCCAGCGGCAGTTCCAGACGATGGAGCAGTACACGCTCTACTACAAGACCAAGCGCGGCCTGAGCGATGCGGAGTTCGCCGAATTCTGCCAGCGCCAGCAGGAGCTCTCGGCGCGTTATGCCAAGCCGCATCGCGACGCGATCACCGCCGCCTGCGCCGCCCGCAACATCGCGGTCGCCAGCCACGACGACGCCACGCTCGACCATGTCGAGGAGGCGATCGGCTACGGCATCCGGCTTGCCGAATTCCCGACGAGCGTCGAGGCGGCAAAGGCCTCGCACGGTGCCGGCATGAGCGTGCTGATGGGCGCGCCGAACATCGTGCGTGGCAAGTCCCATTCCGGCAACATTGCGGCCCGCGATCTCGCGGCCATGGGCGTGCTCGATGTTCTGTCGTCGGACTATGTGCCGCTCAGCCTCATCTGCGCGCCCTTCATCCTTGCCGATGAACTTGAGGACATGGACCTGCCGAAGGCGATCGCCATGGTGACCGCCACGCCCGCCCGCACCGTCGGCCTCGACGACCGCGGCCGCATCGCGCCGGGCCTGCGCGCCGATCTCGTGCGCGTCCGGCGCACCAGCGGCGTGCCGGTCGTGCGCTCGGTCTGGCGCGAGGGGAGGCGGGTCGCGTGAGCGACGCAGATACCCTGTTGCATGCCGATCCGGCGCAGGCGCCGATGGCACCCGGCACGATGATCGCTGTCGTCGGTCCAAGCGGCGCCGGCAAGGATTCGCTGATGGCCTATGCGGCCCGTGCGTATGCCGGCGATGACCGCGTGGTTTTCGCGCGCCGCGTCATCACCCGTGCCGCGGATGCCGGAGGCGAGGACCACGAGGGCGTGGACGCCGCCACCTTCGAGCGGCTTGAGCGCGACGGCGCGTTCTGTATCTCCTGGCGTGCCCATGGCCTTGCCTACGGTATCCCGGTCGCCGTCCTTGATGATCTCGCCGCCGGACGGGTGGTGGTGGTGAA
>CAMPIK010000527.1 GCA_946886325.1 uncultured Shinella sp. | reverse complement strand
GGCTCGTCGTTGCCGCCTATCCCGCACCGAAGACAGAGCCTGAGGAGACGAGAAACAATGCCGATCAAGTTTGACGCCACCGGCAAGCGCTGGGTGGAAATGGAATTCGTCGTGCCGGGAGAGCCGGAAGCGGTCTGGCGCGCCATGGCGACCGGCCCCGGCTATGCCGCCTGGTTCATCAAGGCGGATATCGAGGAGAAGGTGGGCGGCGCGCTGACCTTCCACTTCGGTCCCGGCGTCACGACCAATGGCGTCGTCACGCAGTGGGAGCCACCGCATTGTTTCGGTTATGTCGAGATCGGCTGGGGTGAAAATGCGCCGCCGCTTGCCACCGAAATCACGGTCACGGCCCGCAAGGGCGGCACCTGCCTCGTGCGCATGGTCCATTCCCTGTTCAGTTCGACTGAAGATTGGGACGACCAGATGGAGAGCTTCGAGTCCGGCTGGCCCGGCTTCATCGAGGTCCTGCGTCTCTATCTCGCCCACCATGCCGGCGCGCCGGCCGCGTCCTTCCAGGCGATGGCCGCGGGCGATGGCGAGGGTCTCGCGTTGTGGCGGAGACTGATGGACCGTCTGGGGCTCTGGGGTGCCGATGTCGGCGAGCGGCGGACCGTCGAAGCGGCCGAGACGCTCGAAGGCACGGTCGTGCACATCAGGCAGGCCGACAAGCAGCGTTACGTGATGATGCATGTGGAGGGCGATGCGCCCGGCGTCGTACTCTTCGGCATCTGGAGCGCGAGCGATACCACCCGCCTCAGCATCTGCCGCTTCTTCTATGGCGACGATGCAACTGAGACTGCAGCGGCCGCCGAACCGCGCTGGAGCGAATGGCTTGAGGCCGTTGCCAAAGGCACGAAGGACTGACGAAACGGGGCCGCGATTGCTCGCGGCCCCGTTTGTCAAACCTATCCCGTCACTCCGCGAAGAAGGCGAAGCGGATGACGAAGAGCGCGGCGACGATCTGGGTTGCCGGGTGCAGGATGTTCCAGCGGCCGGTGCAGACCTTCAGCACGACATAGCTGACGAAGCCGAAGGCGAGGCCGTTGGCGATCGAGTAGGTGAAGGGCATGGCGAGCGCGGTGAGTGCCGCCGGTGCCGCTTCCGTCAGGTCGTCCCATTCGATCTCGGTCAGTTCGCGCATCATCAGGCCGGCCACATAGAGCAGCGCCGGTGCCGTCGCATAGGTCGGCACGGAGGCGGCGAGCGGCGAGATGAAGAGGGCTGCGAGGAAGAACACGGCGATGACGAGGGCGGTGAGGCCGGTGCGGCCGCCGGCCTGCACGCCGGATGCGCTTTCGACATAGGCCGTCGTGCTGCTCGTGCCCATCAGCGAGCCCGCGACGATCGCCGTGCTGTCGGCCAGAAGCGCGCGGCCGAGACGGCTCGGCTTGCCTTCCTGGATGAGGTTCGCCCGCTTGGCGACGCCGATCAGCGTGCCGGTCGCGTCGAAGACCTCGACGAGGACGAAGACCAGGATGACATGGATGAGGCCGCCATGGAGCGCGCCCATGATGTCGAGCTGCATGAAGGTCGGCAGGATGGAGGGCGGCGCGGAGACGATGCCGCGGAACTCGCTGACGCCGAAGATCCAGGAGAGCACGGTCACGGCAAGGATGCCGATCAGGATCGCACCCTTGACACGGAGTGCATCGAGCACGGCGATGACGAAGAAGCCGAAGATCGCGAGCAGCGGACCGGTCTGCCTGAGGTCGCCGAGGCCGACGAGCGTCGCCGGATTGTCGACCACGATGCCGGCGTTCTTCAGCGCGATGATGCCGAGGAAGAGGCCGATACCGGCGGCAATCGCGCTTCTGAGAGAATGCGGGATGCCGGCGATCAGCCAGCTCCGCACGCCCGTCACCGTCAGGATGACGAAGATGATGCCGGAGATGAAGACGGCGCCGAGTGCCTGCTGCCAGCTGAAGCCGAGGGCCGCGACGACCGTGAAGGCGAAGAAGGCATTGAGCCCCATGCCGGGCGCCATGCCGATCGGCCAGTTGGCGACGAGCGCCATGACGAGCGAGCCGAGGGCCGCAGCCAGACAGGTCGCGACGAAGACCGCATCCCGGTCCATGCCCGTCGTCGACAGGATGTCCGGGTTGACGAAGATGATATAGGACATCGTGAGAAACGTCGTGACACCCGCGACCACTTCGGTGCGGACGGACGTGCCGTGCTCACTCAGCTTGAAAAGCCGTTCAAACATATTCCCTCCCTTGGCGCACGTCTCCGACGTTGCCGAACCAGATGGGCCGGGCGACAAGCTCCTCCGCTGCCCGGCCATTGCCGTGAGACTTGCCCTAGGGCCGATCAGTCCCCGCGGACCCCGCGTGCCCGCGCCGGACCAATCGACTGCCTCGACGAGGATGCCGTTTGTCCGGTCCGATAATTGTGCGCCGGGGCGAACGGTCGCGCCAGACCCGGATTTCCATGGTCTGGACGAAAGTCTTTCAGCTTTTGCGGGGAGCCGGGACTATGCGCCGGCGGTCAATCCGGCAGCCGGCAGGCGTCGATGTCCTTGTCGAGGAAGGCGGCGATACCGTCGGCGACGATTGCGTGATCCTCGCGCTGCGGCACGCCGGAGACGGTCACCACGCCGATGCAGCCGAGGTCGCCGACCACGATCGGGAAGCCGCCGCCGTGGCTGGCGAAATCGGCCAGCGGCAGGTTGTGCGCCTCTTGCTGGTCGCGTCCGGCAAGCTCCAGCTTGCGGCCGACCAGATAGGAGGATTTCCACAGGCGCAGCACCGTGTTGCGCTTGCGGCGGATCCATTCGGCATTGTCGGTGGA
>CAMPIK010000526.1 GCA_946886325.1 uncultured Shinella sp. | reverse complement strand
TTATCGCGAGATCGACAACGACCGGGACTCAAGCCTGGCCGTAGACGATCAGCAGGTCCTTGGCGTCGATCTGGTCGCCGGTCTTCACCAGCACTTCGGCGATCGTACCGTCCTTTTCCGCGTGCAGCGCCGTTTCCATCTTCATCGCTTCGATGGAGAGCAGCACGTCGCCGGCCTTGACCGGCTGGCCGGCGGCGACGGCGACAGTCGATACGACACCCGGCATCGGCGCGCCGAGATGGGCGGCGTTGCCGAGTTCGGCCTTGCGGCGCACGCCGTTGGCGGCACCCCGGTTGCGGTCCGGCACCTTGATCGGGCGCGGCTGGCCGTTCAGCTCGAAGAACACCTTGACCATGCCCTTCTCGTCGGCATTGCCCTGGGCCTGGTTGAGGATGACCAGCGTCTTGCCCTTCTCGATCTCGGCGAAGAGCTCCTCGCCGGTCGAAAGACCGTAGAAATAGGCGGGCGTCGGCAGCGCGCTGACGGGGCCGTAGGTTTCGGCCGCAAGCGCATAGTCGGTGAAGACCTTCGGATACATCAGGTAGGAGGCGAACTCGAAGTCGTCGACCTTGCGCTCGAGCTTCTCCTCGATCGCCTTGCGTTCGGCGTCGAGATCGGCCGGCGGCAGCAGCGAGCCCGGCACGGCGGTGTAGGCCGCTTCGCCCTTCAGCGCCTTCTTCTGCAGGCCTTCCGGCCATCCGCCCGGCGGCTGGCCGAGATCGCCCTTCAGCATCGAGATCACCGATTCCGGGAAGGACATGTCCTTGGCCGGATTCTCGACATCGGCCACCGTCAGGTCCTGGCTGACCATCATCAGCGCCATGTCGCCGACCACCTTGGAGGAGGGCGTGACCTTGACGATGTCGCCGAACATCCGGTTGGCGTCGGCATAGGCCTGCGCCACCTCGTGCCAGCGGGTCTCCAGACCGAGCGAACGGGCCTGCTCCTTGAGGTTGGTGAACTGGCCGCCCGGCATTTCGTGCAGGTAGACTTCCGATGCCGGCCCCTTGAGATCGCTCTCGAAGGCGGCGTACTGGTGGCGCACGGCCTCCCAGTAGAAGGAGATGCGGCGGATCCACTGCGGGTCGAGGCCCGGATCGCGCTCCGAGCCCTTCAACGCCTCGACGATCGAGCCGAGACAGGGCTGGGAGGTGTTGCCCGAGAAGGCATCCATTGCCGCATCGACCACATCGACGCCGGCATCGACCGCAGCCAGCACGGTCGCTGCCGCAATGCCCGAGGTGTCGTGCGTGTGGAAATGGATCGGCAGGTCGGTCGCCTCGCGCAGCGTCTTGAAGAGCATGCGGGCGGCGGCAGGCTTCAGGAGGCCGGCCATGTCCTTGACGGCGATCATATGCGCGCCGGCCTTTTCCAGCTCCTCGGTCAGCGCGACATAATATTTGAGGTCGTATTTCGGCCGGGCCGAGCTCAGCAGGTCGCCCGTATAGCAGATCGCCGCCTCGCAGATCTTGCCTTCCTCGGCCACCGCATCCATCGAGACGCGCATGTTCTCGACCCAGTTCAGGCAGTCGAAGACGCGGAAGACGTCGATGCCGCCCTTGGCCGCCTGGCGGACGAAGTATTTGACGACATTGTCGGGATAGTTCTTGTAGCCGACGCCGTTGGCGCCCCGGAGCAGCATCTGCAGCAGCAGGTTCGGCGCACCCTCGCGCACCTGGGCAAGACGCTCCCACGGGTCTTCCGTCAGGAAGCGCATGGCGACGTCGAAGGTGGCGCCGCCCCAGCATTCGAGCGAGAAGAGCTGCGGCAGTGCGCGGGCATAGGTGCCGGAGATGCGCGCGATGTCATAGGTGCGCATGCGGGTCGCGAGAAGCGACTGGTGTCCGTCGCGCATGGTCGTGTCGGTCAAGAGCACCTGCGACTGGCCGCGCACCCATTCGGCGAACTTCTTCGGGCCGAGTTCGTCGAGAAGCTGCTTGGTGCCGGGCTGGATCGAGCCCTCGATGAAAGGCACGATCGGCGGCGCGATGTCGTCGTTCGGCATCGGCCGGCCCTTGGCCTCCGGATGTCCGTTGACCGTGACGTCGGCGAGATAGGTGAGAAGCTTCGTCGCGCGGTCCTGGCGGCGGACCTGCTGGAACAGTTCCGGCGTCGTGTCGATGAAACGCGTCGTGTAGCTGTTATCCTGGAATTTCGGATGCGTGATGATCGCTTCGAGGAAGGTCAGGTTGGTCGCCACCCCGCGGATGCGGAATTCGCGCAGCGCCCGGTCCATGCGCTTGATCGTCTCGTCCGCCGTCGGCGCCCAGGCCGTCACCTTTTCAAGCAGCGGATCGTAGAAGCGGGTGATGACCGCGCCGGAATAGGCCGTGCCGCCGTCGAGGCGGATGCCGAAGCCGGTCGCGCCGCGATAGGCGGTGATGCGGCCGTAGTCGGGGATGAAGTTCTGCTCCGGGTCCTCGGTGGTGATGCGGCATTGCAGCGCGTGACCGTTGAGGCGGATATCCTCCTGGGCCGGCACGCCCGATTCCGGCGTGCCGATCGCAAAACCGTCGAGAATGTGGATCTGCGCCTTGACGATGTCGATGCCGGTCACCTGCTCGGTGACGGTGTGCTCGACCTGGATGCGCGGATTGACCTCGATGAAAATAGAACTTGCCGGTATCGGCATCCTGCAGGAACTCGACCGTGCCGGCGCCGACATAATCGGTGGCGCGGGCGATCTTCAGCGCATAGCCGCAGAGTTCCTCGCGCTCGGCATCGCCGAGATAGGGCGCGGGCGCGCGCTCCACGACCTTCTGGTTGCGGCGCTGGATCGAGCAGTCGCGCTCGA
>CAMPIK010000525.1 GCA_946886325.1 uncultured Shinella sp. | reverse complement strand
TCCATCGTTTTCGGCGCCGCGATACCGGCCTCTTCAAGGAGATCCTTCCGGTAGAAGAAAAGTTCCGTATTGGTGAGGATCGGCATGGCGTAGATGTGGCCGTTGTAGCTGACGGCATCCATCACAGCCTTGGGGAAATCGTCGAGCTTGAACTCCTCGCGATACTTTTCCCAGAGGTCGTCCAGCGGCTCGAGCCAGCCGTTTGCCGCAAATCGCTGGAGCGAACTGTCGGTCAGGTAAAGAACGTCGATGGCGTCCGATTTGGACGACATGGTGATCGAGGCAAGCTCCATCTCCTTGTCGATCGGCATCAACTCGACGCTGACCCGCCCTTCCGGCAGAGCGTCTTTCATCGCCTGGGAATAGTATTCGACGGACGGAGACCGGTGGCCGATGATCCGGATGGCTTCCTGCGCCAGAGCCGCGGTCGAGACGGTGGCCGCCAGCAGCGCCGCAACGGCGCCAATTTTCAGTTTCGGGTAAATTCTCATTCTTTCCTCCCTGGAATTGATGTGAATTGCATTCCCGGCTTCTGCGAACGGTCGAAGCCGTATTCGGCGTCAGCGCGCCTCCACTCTGATGACGTGGTAGGACAGTGGGCCGAGCTTTGCTTTCAGCTTGCCCTCGTCGAGGTCCGTGCCGCTGCCGTCGCGCATGGCAATGCGATCCGGTGCATCGGCGGAGTTCGCCGAGCGGAGATCGTGGCCCTGCATGACCTTGTGCATCAGGATGCGCGGGCACTCGAAGCCGCACATATCCATGGAAAATTCGATCGTATCGGTCATGTGGCGGTTGACGACGAAGAGGGTCAGAGAGCCGCCCTCCCGGTCCCGCGTCACCGCGACATCGAGGTAGGAGACATCGTCGGCAACACGGGCGTCATAGGTCGGCGAGTCGAGATGGACGCGCAACGCCTCACCGCGACCGTAGAGGCTCGCCATCTGATACGGCCAGTAGATCGTCTGCCGCCAGGCAGGCCCGCCGCGCTCCGCACGGATCGGCGCGATCACGTTGACCAGTTGCGCGATGCAGGCAATCTTCACTCTATCCGAATTCCGGATGAATTCGTTGATCAGTGCGGCGACGAGCAGCGCATCCTCGAAATTGTAATCCTCCTCCAGAAGCGGCGGCTCTTCCGGCCAGTCCCAGGTCTTGAGGTCTTCCTTTTCCTTGTAGCGCTTGTGGTACCAGACGTTCCATTCGTCGAAGCAAATGTAGACGTCGTTCTTGGCCTTCTTCTTCGCCTTGACGTAATCGATCGCGCCGCCGACGGTCTTGATGTAGCGCCCCATGACATCGACTTTTGCGAAAAAGTTGAGCGTGTCGCCGCTTCTGTTGCCGAAATACTTGTGCAGCGACACGTAATCGACGTTCTCGTAACATTCCTCGAGAACAATGCGCTCCCAATCCGGATAGGTTGCCATCTCGTCATTGGAGGAGCCGCAGGCAATGGTCTCTATGGTCGGATCGAAGCCCTTCAGCGCCTTGGCGGTCTCGTCGGCGATGCGTCCGTAGTCGTGAGCCGTCCGGTGGCCGATCTGCCACGGCCCGTCCATCTCGTTGCCGAGGCACCACATCTTGACGCCATGGGGTTTCTCGACCCCGTGCGAGCGGCGCAGGTCCGACCAGGCCGTGCCACTGGGATGGTTCACATATTCGATAAACTCGCGCGCGTCCTGCAGCGTACCGGTGCCGAGGTTGACGGCGAGCATCATGTCCATGCCGGCCCGCTCACACCACTCGGCGAACTCGTTGATGCCGATCTGGTTGCTTTCGCGCGTCCGCCAGGCGAGATCCAGCCGCGTCGGGCGGTTCTCGCGTGGACCGATGCCGTCCTTCCAGTCATAGGCCGACACGAAGTTTCCGCCGGGGTAGCGGATCGCCGGCACGTTGAGATCGCGAACGAGCGCCAGAACGTCCTTGCGAAAACCCATGTCGTCGGCTTCGGCATGTCCCGGCTCGTAGATGCCGGAATAGATGGCACGTCCCAGATGCTCGATGAACGCGGAATAGATGCGATTGTCGATGGTCGCGATCTTGAAGTCCCGATGAACCGTAGCGGTTGCCCGCATCCCACTCTCCATTAAACTCTGTTTTAAGATATAAATCGGCTTTAGCGATTAATATCTCGAATGCAGATTTTATGTCAAGGGAGTGGTGGGCGGTTTATGGGCGGCTATGCAGGCGCAGCACGATGTCCTGGTCGTAGTTGCCGAAGCCGCGGCCGAATATGTTGAGGCCGCCGGGATGGCGCGCCTCGGGCTTCACCTCGATGCGCACCCGGATCGAGCGATGGGAATCGAGGCGAAGATCGCTCAGGCGCACGTTGGATATGCGCATGCCGTCGACATAGGTTCCCTCCTCACTGACGATCCAGTTCTTCAGCATGCCATATTGCGAACCGCGCAGCTTCCACCAGTCGGGCGTGAAGACGCCCCGCTTGTCGCCGAAATCGCCGGGCGACGTCCAGATACCGAGTTCGATGCCGTTGATCGAAACGCTGATGTCGGACGGCCAGTCCGGGTCGGTGCCTGGCACTTCGGAACTGACCTCGAAGGACAGCTCAAGCGAACTGCATGTCTTTCCTATTATATTGAAATTGTTCGGAAACTGATACTCGACGAAACCGCTGGTGAACCACAGCAAAGCTGTCTTCATGCGATCCGGCTCCAGAAAGGAGGAGGGAACATCGAGAAGGCCAATCACCCCTTCCGTCGAGCAGATCCCGCATGGGCTGGTGACTTCACAATGGGAATAGAGCCCCAGCGGCATGGACACTTCGATGTGCTCTCCACGG
>CAMPIK010000524.1 GCA_946886325.1 uncultured Shinella sp. | reverse complement strand
GTCGGCAAATGGGCGCGGCAGTTTCTGAGCGGTGGAAAGAGCACGGATACAGGCCATCTGCTGATGACGCTCTGCTTTGCGATCCACGAGAGCTTCGCCTATGCGCGGCGCACCGAGCGCGGCACGCAGACGCCGCAGACGACGCTGGAACTGCGGCGCGGGACATGCCGCGACTTCGCGCTCCTGATGATGGAAGCCGCCCGCGCGCTCGGCCTCGCCGCACGCTTCGTGACGGGCTACGTCTATGTGGCCGACAGGGACGGCTCGACGACGCTCGGCGGCGGTTCGACCCATGCCTGGTGCCAGGTCTACCTGCCCGGCGCCGGCTGGGTGGAGTTCGACCCCACCAACGGCATCGTCGGCAATCGCGACCTGATCCGCGTCGCCGTCGCGCGCGATCCCGGACAGGCGGTGCCGCTTTGGGGAAGCTATGACGGCGGCGCGGCCGATTTCAAGGACATGTCCGTGCAGGTGAACGTCACGACGCAGCCGCTGCCCGTTGCCGCGTGACGCCTCAACCTCGAGCCGGCGGAACCGTCTGCCTGCCGGCGCGTTGAGGGCGATAGCCGAAAGCCGTGCATGCCCTGAAGATACCCGCGCGGATTGCCGCTCGACTCTGTTCTCACACATGAAAGTCGCACCATGAAAATCCGTGCCGGTTTCACCCTGGCCTATGACTGCAAGCAGCCGACCCCCATGCTGCTCGTGCTGAACATCCATCCGTCGCGGCGGGTCGATCTCCTGACCGATCAGGTCCTGACGTTCGACCGTGCCATCGACGCCTGGGGCTACACCGACGTTTTCGGCAATGCCTGCACGCGCATCGTCGCGCCGGCCGGCCTGACGACCATCTCCACCACCTTCGACATCTACGACAGCGGCCAGCCCGACATCGTGCCGCAGGAGGCCTTCCAGCACCCGATCAACGACCTGCCGGACGAGGTGCTCGTCTTCCTGCTCGGCAGCCGCTACTGCGACACGGATCGCCTTGCGGACTTTGCCTGGGCGGAATTTTCAAAGGTGCCGCTCGGCTGGCCGAAGGTGCAGGCGATCTGCGATTTCGTGCACAATCACATCACCTTCAACTACCAGAATGCCGATTCGCTCAGGACCGCCCATGGCGGCTATGTCGACCGGACGGGCGTCTGCCGGGATTTCGCGCATCTGGCCGTCACGCTCTGCCGCTGCATGAACATCCCGGCGCGCTATTGCACCGGCTATCTCGGCGATATCGGCGTGCCGGTGGACGTCAATCCGATGGATTTCAGCGCCTGGTTCGAGGTCTATCTGAGCGGTCGCTGGCACACGGTCGATGCCCGGCACAACAAGCCGCGGATCGGGCGCATCCTTATGGCGACGGGCCGCGACGCAACCGATGTCGCGCTGACGACGACCTTCGGACCGAGCGTGCTCTCCCGCTTCGAGGTCGTCACCGACGAACTCCCGAACGGCGGCGAGACGATGGCAACGACCGGCGGACAGGACGTCAACGGGCCGACGGCCGCCTACGTCTCCTGATGCCCTGATGTCGCATGGCTTGACATTCGGCGGCAACCGACCGACTTCAGGAACAGGCGACAACAAGGGAGACCCGCCATGAGCGAAGCGGCGCGCACGACGATCGACCAGGCCGAGGTCGATCGCTTCTCGGCCATGGCTGCCGAATGGTGGGACCCGACCGGCAAGTTCAAGCCGCTGCACAAGTTCAATCCGGTTCGCCTGACTTATATCCGCGACCTGGCATCGGCCAATTTCGGCCGCGATCCGCGGGCACACAAGCCGCTCGAGGGCCTGCGCGTGCTCGACATCGGCTGCGGCGGCGGACTTTTGTCGGAGCCGATGGCGCGGATGGGCGCCGAGGTGGTCGGAGCCGATGCGTCCGAGAAGAATATCGGCATCGCGAAGACCCATGCGGCCGGCAGCGGCGTCAATGTCGACTATCGCGCCGTGACGGCCGAGGCGCTGGCGGAAGCCGGCGAGAGCTTCGACATCGTGCTCAACATGGAAGTGGTCGAGCATGTCGCCGACGTGGATTTCTTCGTCACCACCTGCGCCTCCATGGTGCGGCCCGGCGGCATGATGTTCGTCGCGACGATCAACCGGACGCTGAAGGCGGCCGCGCTTGCCATCTTCGCCGCAGAAAACGTGCTGCGCTGGCTGCCGAAGGGCACGCATCAATACGAGAAACTCGTGCGGCCGGAAGAGATCGAGGGTCCGCTTGCGGCCTCCGGCATGGCTGTCACCGAACGCACCGGCGTCTTCTTCAATCCGCTGTCCAACCAGTGGAACCTGTCGCGGGACATGGACGTGAACTACATGCTGGTCGCGCGCCGTCCCGCTGCGGGCGACGTGGCCTGAGCGTCTGGCTCAAGTCTTCAGGGTCTTCACCGTCGCCAGAAGATCGGCCTGCCCCTCGGCATTGCGCGCCGCGATTTCGCGCACGCGCGCCCGGTCGACGGTGTGGGGCGCACCGTTCGGATCGAAAGCCTGCTTGAAAGTGAAGGCGCGAGCCGTAGGACCGTTGTCGTCGAGATGTTCCAGACGCTCGACGGCTTCCGCCCAGTCCGGCCGACGCCCGGCCGGCATCCACCAGAGCACGAGCGACGGCCAGGCCTGCTTGACGTTCCAGTTGCGGGCATGTTTCAGCGCGTTGGCATGCACGCCGTTGTAGCTGAAGGCCATAAGGCTCTCGATGTCGCGCCAGAGTGAAAGCTGCGACGGGCCGCTGTCGAAGCCGGTTCCATCGAGATAGCGCGGAAAGACCTGCGGTCCCCAGCTTCGCGGACCGGGCTCGCCGAC
>CAMPIK010000523.1 GCA_946886325.1 uncultured Shinella sp. | reverse complement strand
GGCTGGTTGGCGACGACGCCGACCGTCTGGCCCTCCATGCGGATGAAGCCGGTGATGATGTTCTTGGCGAAGGACGCCTGGAGCTCGAAGAAATCGCCCTCGTCGGCGAGCGCCAGGATCAGCTCCTTCATGTCATAGGGTTTGGCCGCACTGTCCGGGATCAGGCTGTCGAGCCGCATCTCGAGGCGCGACGGATCGTCGTGGAAGGGCCGGACGGGCGGCTTTTCGCGGTTGTTGAGCGGCAGGAAATCGAAGAGCAGGCGCACATGCTCCAGCGTCTCGATGTCGTCCTCATAGGCCGCGTCGGCGACCGAGGACTTCTGGGTATGGGTGCGTGCGCCGCCGAGTTCCTCGGCCGTGACGATCTCGTTGGTGACGGTCTTCACCACATCGGGGCCGGTCACGAACATGTAGGATGAGTCGCGCACCATGAAGATGAAGTCGGTCATCGCCGGCGAATAGACGGCACCGCCGGCACAAGGCCCCATGATGACGGAGATCTGCGGGATGACACCGGAGGCCTCGGCATTGCGGCGGAAGACTTCGGCATAGCCGGCGAGCGAGGCGACGCCCTCCTGAATGCGCGCACCGCCGGAATCGTTGAGCCCGATGACGGGCGCGCCGTTCCGGACCGCCATGTCCATGATCTTGCAGATTTTCTGCGCATGCGTCTCCGACAGCGAGCCGCCGAGCACGGTGAAATCCTGGCTGAAGACATAGACCTGCCGGCCGTTGATCGTGCCCCAGCCGGTGACCACGCCATCGCCCGGCACCTTCTCGCCCGCCATGCCGAAATCGACGCAGCGATGCGTGACATACATGTCGTATTCCTCGAAGGAGCCCTCGTCGAGCAGCACGTCGATGCGCTCGCGCGCCGTCAGCTTGCCCTTGCCGTGCTGGGCGTCGATCCGGCGCTGGCCGCCGCCGAGATGCGCCTCGGCGCGACGCGCCTCAAGCTGTTCGAGAACCACGCGCATGTCCCCTCCTCATTTCACAGTCGCCGGACGCTAGCGCATTCCGGCCGGCGCGAAAACATTTGAATGTGTGCGCTTGCAGATTTATGAATATGCGAACTGCAATTTGCAAAGTTGCGAAACCATGGCCACGGGCAAACTCTTCATCGGGCGCAAGGTGCGCGATCTCCGCCTCGCCAACACCGCGACGCAGGGCCAGTTCGCCGAGCGGCTCGGCATCTCGACGAGCTATCTAAACCAGATCGAGAACAACCAGCGTCCCGTCTCGGCAACCGTGCTGCTGGCGCTTGCCGAAAAATTCCGCATGGACATCACGGATCTCGCAAGCGGCGAGGTCGACCGGCTGCTGTCGGCGCTCTCCGAGGCGCTGACCGATTCGCTCTTCGAGGGCTATGCGCCGAGCCTGCAGGAGCTGAAGCTGGTGACGCAGAATGCACCGGGCCTCGCCCATGCGCTGATCGCCTGCCACCAGGCCTATCGCCGCAACAGCGAGCAACTGGCGGGCGTCGACGACACGCTCGGGCGCGGCTCCGGCACGACGGAGACGACGCCCTACGAGGAGGTACGCGACTTCTTCCATTTCGTCGACAACTATATCCACGACATCGACCTCATGGCGGAGACGCTGGCGACGGAGCTCGGCATCGGCGACGGCGAGAACTCCATCGCGCTCACCGGCTATCTCGACAAGCATTTCGGGGTGCGCGTGGCGCGGGGCGCGCCGGGCAGCGAAGCGCTGCGCCGCTTCGATCCGAAGACGCGGGTGCTGACGATCAACCCTTTCGCGCCGGCGCCGACGCGCGATTTCCAGATCGCACTGCAGATCGCCCAGCTCCACGGCTGGCGGGAGATCGACCGGATTGTTGATGAGGCGGGTTTCAGGACCGAGGAAGCCCACGACATCTGTCGCACCGGCCTGCAGAACTATTTCGCCGGCGCGCTGCTTCTGCCCTACCGGACGTTCCTGACGGCGGCGCGCGACCTGCGCCACGACATCGAGCTTCTCGCCGCCCGCTTCGGCACCTCGCTGGAGCAGGTCTGCCACCGGCTTTCGACCTTGCAGCGGCCGGGGCTGAAGGGCGTGCCGGTCTTCTTCGCCCGCATCGACCGGGCCGGCAACATCACAAAGCGCCACAGCGCCGCCAAGCTGCAATTCGCGCGCTTCGGCGCCGCCTGTCCTCTGTGGAACGCGCACCAGGCCTTCGAGACGCCGGGGCGCATCATCCGCCAGCTTGCCGAGACGCCGGACGGCGTGCGTTATCTCTGTCTGGCCATGCAGGTGACCAAGGGGAGCGGCGGCTTCCGCGCGGCGCAACCGACCTATGCGCTGGCGCTCGGCTGCGAGGTCTCCTATGCGGATGCCTTCGTCTATGCCGACGATCTCGACATCGCCAACCGCGCCGCCTTCGAGCCGATCGGCATCTCCTGCCGCATCTGCGAGCGGCCGAATTGCGCCAGCCGTGCCGTGCCGCCCTTCAAGCGCAAGCTCGTCGTCGATCACAACCTGCGCGAGGCGACGCCCTACCGGCTAATCTGACGTCAGGCGCCGAGCGCCAGCCGTATGACGGCAAATGGCGGCAGGTCGACCGTCGCAGCGCTCGCAGCTTGCGAAATCGTTGCGTGCCCACCCATCGAGAGGTGATCCAGCCGCGCCACCGTTTTCGCGCCGGCCAGATCGCCGGAGACATCCAGCCGAACGGTTCCGGCGGTCAGGTTCGCCGCGATCAGATGCGTCGTTCCGCGGTCGCGGCAGCCGAGCGCGAGCAGGCGGTGCGGCGCGGATGAGACGACCGATATCGCTGTCTTGCCGGAAAGGCTGCCCAGCCATT
>CAMPIK010000522.1 GCA_946886325.1 uncultured Shinella sp. | reverse complement strand
TCTTCGCCAGGATCGGCGAGCGGTCCGGCGTCACATCGACGATGCCGCCCCAGGAACGCATCATCTTCATGCGCGTGAACATCGGGAAGAGTTCGCAGATCGCATCGAGCGTGTGGTTGATGATGTGCAGGCCGCCGGTCTGCGAGTAGGACGAATACTGGTCCGTGCCGGCGCCGATGACGAGCTCGCCCTTGTCGGACTGCGAGATATAGGCGTGCACGGTGTTCGACATGACGACGCAGGGGAAGACCGGCTTGACCGGCTCGGAGACGAGCGCCTGCAGCGGATAGGAGACGAGCGGCATGCGGATGCCGGCCATTTCCATCAGCACCGACGTGTGCCCGGCGGCGACCACGCCGACCTTCTTCGCGTTGATCTCACCGCGCGTCGTGTCGACGCCGGCGACCGAACCATCCGGATTGCGGCGGATGCCCGTCACTTCGCAGTTCTGAATGATGTGCACGCCGCGATCGGAGGCGCCGCGGGCATAGCCCCAGGCAACCGCATCGTGACGCGCCGTTCCGCCCTTGCGCTGGAGTGCCGCGCCGATGACCGGGTAGCGCGCCGTGCGCGAGATATCGAGGGGCGGACAGAATTCCTTCGCCTGCTCCGGCGTCAGCCATTCGTTGTCGACGCCATTCAGGCGGTTCGAATGGATGTGACGCTTGAAGACCTGCTCGTCGTGGATATTGTGCGCCAGCATCATGACGCCGCGCGGCGAATACATGACGTTGTAATTGAGATCCTGGGAGAGATCGTCCCACATCTTCAGGGCGTGGTTATAGAGACCCGCGCTTTCGTCGTAGAGATAGTTCGAGCGGATGATCGTCGTGTTGCGGCCGGTGTTGCCGCCGCCGAGCCAGCCCTTCTCGATGACCGCGATATTGGTGATGCCATGTTCCTTGGCGAGGTAGTAGGCGGTGCCGAGACCATGGCCGCCGGCGCCGATGATGATGACATCATACTCCTTGCGCGGTTCGGGCGAAGTCCACTGCGCCTCCCACCCTTTGTGTCCGCGCAACGCCTCGCGTGCGACGGCAAAAACCGAATATTTGCGCATCCGCCTCTGCTCCGTAAGTCCGGGTCGATCTCCGTGTCGCCGATAGAAAGCAAATCTGCCGGGGACACAACGTTTTCTTTGCGACGCATTCCGGCGCGCCTTGTACCACAGGCGACACGCGCCTTGCAGTGTGCCAAAGCGCCTCTGCCGGGGGCTCACCGCCCGCAACCGACTGAAAAATGCGCGGTTGCGGCCGATCCTATATGGACTTCACGGAAACGATCTGGTATCGCACCCGACAATCGCCTGCCTGACGGTCGGAGCGAAAGTATTTTATGTGCCTTGTCGACCTGAAAACGCAGGGCTTTCAACTCGAACGAAGGAACGGGATTCTCGTGCAGGTACTAGTCCGCGACAACAACGTTGATCAGGCTCTCCGCGCTCTGAAGAAGAAGATGCAGCGCGAAGGCATTTTTCGTGAAATGAAGATGCGTGACTACTACGAGAAGCCCTCGCAGAAGCGCGCCCGCGAAAAGGCCGAGGCCGTTCGTCGCGTTCGCAAGCTGGCCCGCAAGCGCATGCAGCGCGAAGGCCTGATCGCCGGCCCCCGTCCGGCACCGGCACGCTGATCCGTCGTCATTTCGACGTTTTCCAATGCAAGATCAGGCGGAGGCGAACTGTTCGCCGCCGCCTTTTTTGATGCGATGTCGCCGGCAGCGACCAGCCGGAACCGCCGTCCGGGACTGGACGGCGCCGCCGATGAGCGTTAGCTTCGCCACAAGCGGAACAAATGCCGCAGCCATCGCTTCCTCCCGCCGGATGGTGGCGAGATCGTCCGGCGTGACCGATCGAAGAACGGCGCCGGCGAATATGACGATAGGGACTTAGGCGCTTTGCGCCCTGTGAGGGACCAATCTTGAACATGGCATCGATGACGGAACTCCATTCCGGCAAGACGGGGACCGCGAAAGCGCAGCCTCGCCTCTCCTCCCGCGTCATGGCGATCTGCCTGACGCTGTCTGCCGGCGGCTTCCTCGCGGCCTGCCAATCGACCTCGACGACGGACCTGATCCGCGTCGAGCGGGAACAGGGCTCGGAAGAAAACATCGCATCGCTGTCGAGCGTCATTGCCGCCAATCCGCGCGATCCCGAGGCCTACAATGTCCGCGGATCGGCCTATGGCCGGGCCGGACAGTTCCGCTCCGCGCTTGAGGATTTCGATCAGGCGATCCAGCTCAATCCGCGCTTCTACCAAGCCTATGCGAACCGCGCGCTCGTGCATCGCAACATGGGCAACCCGTCTGCGGCGGCGGCCGACTACAATATGGCGCTGCAGCTCAGCCCCAACTATGACGTCGCCTATATCGGCCGCGGCAATCTCTACCGGCAGGCCGGCCAGGTCGACCAGGCCTTCAACGATTTCAACCGGGCGATCCAGCTCGACACGACCGATCCGCGCGCCTATCACAACCGCGGCCTGATCTATCAGGTCCGCGGCCAGCATGCGCAGGCGATCGACGACTTCTCCAAGGCGATCTCGCTGTCGCCGAGCTCGGCCGAACCCTATAACGGCCGCGGCCTTTCCTATGCCGCGCAGGGCGATGACGAAAACGCCTTCTCGGACTTCAACACCGCGATCAATCTCGACAAGAACATCGCGGAATCCTGGGTCAACCAGGCGCTGATCTACGAGAGGCGCGGCGACAGGGCGCGTGCGTCAAAATCCTATTCGCACGCGCTCAGGCTCGACCCGAAGTACCAGCCGGCCAAGGACGGCCTTGCACGGACCCGCGGCAGCGCGGC
>CAMPIK010000521.1 GCA_946886325.1 uncultured Shinella sp. | reverse complement strand
AACCGGTGCAATTGCGCCAGGAATTCCGCAACTTCGATTTCCTGTCACCTTGGGAAGGTACGGATTACGTGCTGCCGGGCGACGAGAAGGCGAAAGCGAACTGATTTTTCGGGTGCGCATCGATTGATGCGGCGACCTTGGAGCAAGCGGCATGAACGAGCACAACGTTCGCAACTTTAACATCAACTTTGGGCCGCAGCATCCTGCCGCGCACGGCGTTTTGCGTCTCGTTCTTGAACTCGACGGTGAAATCGTCGAGCGGGTCGATCCGCATATCGGCCTTTTGCACCGCGGCACCGAGAAGCTGATCGAGACGAAGACCTATCTGCAGGCGATCCCCTATTTCGACCGGCTCGACTATGTCGCCCCGATGAACCAGGAACATGCCTTCGCGCTTGCGATCGAGCGGCTGACGGGCACCGAGGTTCCGATCCGCGGCCAGCTGATCCGCGTGCTCTATTCCGAGATCGGCCGTATTCTCTCGCATCTTCTCAACGTCACCACGCAGGCCATGGACGTCGGCGCGCTGACGCCGCCGCTCTGGGGTTTCGAGGAGCGCGAGAAGCTGATGGTGTTCTACGAGCGGGCCTGCGGCGCGCGCATGCACTCGGCCTATGTCCGGCCGGGCGGCGTGCACCAGGACCTGCCGCATGAACTCGTCGAGGATATCGGCAAGTGGATCGACCCGTTCCTGAAGACGGTCGACGACATCGACGACCTGCTGACGGGCAACCGCATCTTCAAGCAGCGCAATGTCGATATCGGCGTGGTCAAACTCGACGACGCCTGGGCCTGGGGTTTTTCGGGCGTCATGGTGCGCGGCTCGGGCGCTGCCTGGGATCTGCGCCGGTCGCAGCCCTACGAGTGCTATTCGGATTTCGATTTCGACATTCCGATCGGCAAGAACGGCGACTGCTACGATCGTTATCTCATCCGCATGATCGAGATGCGCGAATCGGCGAAGATCATGCGCCAGTGCGTCGACCGGCTGCTCGGCAACGCCAAGGTCGGTCCGGTCTCGTCGGTGGACGGCAAGATGGTGCCGCCGAAGCGTGGCCAGATGAAGCGCTCGATGGAAGCGCTGATCCACCACTTCAAGCTCTACACCGAGGGCTATCACGTGCCGGAAGGCGAGGTCTACGCCGCCGTCGAGGCGCCGAAGGGCGAATTCGGCGTCTATCTCGTCGCCGACGGCACGAACAAGCCCTATCGCTGCAAGATCCGGGCGCCGGGCTATGCCCATCTCCAGGCGATGGACTTCCTCTGTCGCGGCCACCAGCTCGCCGACGTCTCGGCGGTCTTGGGTTCGCTGGATATCGTTTTCGGCGAGGTGGATCGCTGATGCCCGTTCGTCTTCCGGTCGCAGCCGCTCTTCTCTGTGCCTCGACGTCGGCTGCGCTTGCGCAGCAGGGTCTTGAGGACACGCAGGGTCTCGGCGGCGCGACGGAGACCTCGGCGTCGTCGATGAGCCAGTTGCTCGACGACGGCTACGAGATCAAGGCGACGGCGCCGAACGGCAACCGCTACGTCATATTCATGCAGAAAGAGAAATCGGCCTATGCCTGCGAGTTCGTCAACGTCTCGACGACCCGCTGCCGACCGATCAATTGAACAAGGCTTGAAAGAATGTCTGTCCGTCGACTAGCCGATGACGCAGTTCAGCCCGCGGGTTTCGCCTTCACCAAGGAGAACACCGCCTGGGCCAAGGCAACCATCAAGAAGTATCCCAAGGGCCGCGAACAGTCAGCGGTAATCCCGCTTCTGATGCGCGCGCAGGAGCAGGACGGCTGGGTCACCAAGGCCGCGATCGAATCGGTCGCCGACATGCTCGACATGGCCTATATCCGCGTGCTCGAGGTGGCGACTTTCTACACCCAGTTCCAGCTGAAGCCGGTCGGCACACGGGCGCATGTCCAGGTCTGCGGCACCACGCCCTGCATGCTGCGCGGTGCGGAAGACCTGATCAAGGTCTGCAAGAAGAAGATCCATGCCGAGCCCTTCCACCTGAACGAGTCGGGCACGCTCTCCTGGGAAGAGGTCGAGTGTCAGGGCGCCTGCGTCAACGCCCCGATGGTGATGATCTTCAAGGACAGCTACGAGGATCTGACGGCGACGCAGCTCGAATATATCATCGACCGCTTCGACGCCGGCAAGGGCGCCGACGTTGCGCCCGGCCCGCAGATCGATCGCATCTATTCGGCGCCGGTCGGTGGCCTGTCGTCGCTCAACGAGCCGGAACCGAAAAAGGCTGCGCCCCGCGCCCGCAAGACCGGTGGCGAGGACGCGCCCGCCGTTCCGCCGGCCAATGCCGCCAAGCCGGATACGTCCGCGGCGGAAACCGATCCGGCCGTGAAGACGCCGGCGACCGCCAAGGCGGAAGCGGCGGCAAATGCCAAGGTTCGCGGTGAAGCCCGCGACGAGGCCGGCAAGGATGCGGCGAAAGCCGCAGCCGTAAAGCCGTCACTTGAGGACAAGAACAGGCCGGCCGGGATCGAACGGCCGGCGACGCCCGACGACCTGAAGCTCATTTCCGGCGTCGGCCCGAAGATCGAGGGTATCCTCAATGGTCTCGGCATCTATACGTTCGCCCAGGTCGCGGCCTGGAAGAAGGCCGAGCGCGATTGGGTCGACGGCTACCTGAACTTCAAGGGCCGCATCGACCGCGACGACTGGGTCAACCAGGCCAAGGCGCTGGCCAAGGGCGGCGAGGCGGAATACATCCGTGTGTTTGGCAAGAAGCCGCGGTAAAGGGGTGAACCATGCTTAAAGACCAGGATCGCATCTTCACCAATATCTACGGCCTCAAGGACAA
>CAMPIK010000520.1 GCA_946886325.1 uncultured Shinella sp. | reverse complement strand
GCGACTGCGGCCTGAGCGTTTTCGCCGCACCGCGCCCGCCCCGCTTCGGCCCTTTTCGGGAACCAAAACCGGCCGCTCACGTTAGCCCGGCGAAGGGTCGATAAGTGTGCGGCGGCAAGAGCCGTCCTCTAAGCGGAGTGCAAGCTCTTGAAGCGGTTTGAAATCATCGATGGCATGCGAGGCTATTTCCTCGTTTTCATGCTGATCAATCACCTGGTCTTCGTCGGCGAATACTGGCTGATGGAAATCAACCACCGCAACCTCGCCTTTGTCGAGGATGCGCAGGGCTTCGTGTTCCTGTCCGGCCTGCTGATCGGCCTGATCTACGCCCGCAAGATGATGAAATACGGTTACGACAGCGGGCGCCAGCAGATCTGGAACCGGGCCTTCGAACTCTATCGCTACGCGATGGCGACTGTCTTCGTCATCCTCGTCGCGCAGCTGCTGATCCCGGATGCCACGAAGCTCTGGTACAACTGGCTCGGCCAGACGAATTTCGACCAGCCGCTGCGACTGGCGGCGATTGCGACCTTCGTGTTCCAGCCGACTTTCATGGACATCCTGCCGCAATACATCATCTACATGCTGTTTACTCCGGCGCTGATCTGGCTTTGCCTGAAAGGCAAGTGGGCGCATGTGCTCGCGGGCTCCCTTCTCGTCTGGATGGCCGGCCAGCTCGGTCTCCAGCGTTTCGTCACCGATCCGCTCAACACGCTGGTCATGGGGCCTGACGAACAGGGCATTCGCGTCAGCTTCAACCTGCTCGGCTGGCAGATCGTGTTCTTCTCGGCGATGGTGATCGGCGTCCTGACCGCGCAGGACAAGATCGAGTGGGGCAAGGTGTTTGCGCCGGAAAAGACGCTTCTCGCCAAGGCAGCGCTTGCCGTCTGCGTGTTCTTCCTGCCGCTCCGCCTCATCACGGCCAACGACCTCGTGCCGCCGGCCGTGCTGGAGAAGTTCGCGACGATGGAAATCCGCGCCGATTTCGGCCCGGTCTATCTGCTGAACTTCGCGGCCGTCGCCTATGGCATCGCCTGGCTGATCATCGCCGGCCCAAGGCATTCGAGCCCGGTCATCCAGCGCATCTCGGCCGCCATCATCTGGGTCTTCTCGCTAAAATTCCTCCAGCTTCTCGGCCGCCATTCGCTGCAGGTCTATGTCTGGCACGTGATGATCGTCTACGCCGTCTATTATTTCGACGGCCGCTCGGCGGAACTGTCGGAACTGACCAAGACCACGATCGCGCTTGTTGGAGTTGCCCTTCTCGCCATCCCGGCGGTCTGGCGGGATCGCGAACGCCTCTTCGGCGACGCCACGCCGGCCTTTCTTAAGACCAAGCCAGCCAAGATGGCGGACGCCGGCAAATGACGATCAGACCGGCGCCCTCGGGCGCCGGTTTTCATTCCGCCGCGGTTTCTTGGATATCAAGACCCGTCACGAAGAGCTGTTCCAGGAACCGGGCCGCATCCTCGAAACGACCGTCGCCCGCATTGTCCTGCCCGAGAACAGCGCGCACCTGCACGTCGAAGTCGGCATAGTGCTGGGTCGTCGACCAGATCGAGAAGATCAGGTGATAGGGATCGCATTTGGCGATCTTGCCGGCCTTCGCCCACGCGCGGATGACCTCGGCCTTTTCATCGACCAGCGACTTCAGCGGCCCCTTCAGCTCGTCCTCGATATTCGGCGCGCCCTGCAGCACTTCATTGGCGAAGAGCCGGCTTTCGCGCGGGAAATCCCGCGCCATTTCCAGCTTGCGGCGGATATAGCTGCGGATCTCGGCAACGGGGCTGCCCTCGGCGTCGAACTCGCGCAGCGGATCGAGCCAGGTGTCGAGCACCCGCGTGATCAGCGCCCGGTGCATCGCTTCCTTGGTGCGGAAATAATAGAGCAGGTTGGGCTTCGACATGCCGGCGACCTCGGCGATCTGGTCCACCGTCGCGCCCCGGAAGCCGTGTAGCGAAAAGACCTCCAGCGCCGCCTCCAGAATGCGCTCTTCCTTCTCCTCCTGGATGCGCGTTCGCCGCTGCGTCTTCGCCGCCCTCGGTAACACCATCTCTCCCCTCGGCCTCCCTCCGGCCCCTTTTGTCCGGCCAAAAACTGCCGTGAAATTCACCAGTTTAACCAACCGCCATTTTCTTGGGCGAGAGCGCCGCTTTTTGGTTTTTCGGCCTTGAGTGCCGCAATGGAAGTTGTAATGTTTACCAACCGGTCAAATTATCAGCCAGTTGCCGGACAAAGGCAACTGCTGATCGGAAGGCGCGACAGAAATAGAACAGCGCCCCATCTGACCGGCGGGAACAAGATCAGGGCCGCAAAGGCCCGTCGAGAATGGGAGCTTTCGACATGGCCGCACCCGGCGAGAACATGCGCGTCAACGGCGACCGCCTGTGGGACAGTCTCATGGAGATGGCGAAGATCGGCCCCGGCATCGCCGGCGGCAACAACCGCCAGACGCTGACCGACGCCGACGCCGAGGGCCGCAGGCTTTTCCAGTCCTGGTGCGATGATGCGGGCCTTTCCATGGGCGTCGACACCATGGGCAACATGTTCATGACGCGCGCCGGCACCGACCCGGATGCGCTGCCCGTCTATGTCGGCTCGCATCTCGACACCCAGCCGACCGGCGGCAAATATGACGGCGTGCTCGGCGTGCTCGCAGGCCTTGAGGTCGTGCGTTCGATGAACGATCTCGGCATCAAGACGAAGCACCCGATCGTCGTCACCAACTGGACGAACGAGGAAGGCGCCCGATTCGCCCCCGCCATGCTCGCCTCCGGCGTCTTCGCCGGCATCCACAGCCAGGACTACGCCTATG
>CAMPIK010000519.1 GCA_946886325.1 uncultured Shinella sp. | reverse complement strand
GCCGACAAGGAGACCGACCGCGTGCTCGGCGTCCACATCGTCGGCTTCGGCGCCGGCGAGATGATCCACGAGGCGGCGGTGCTGATGGAATTCGGCGGTTCGTCGGAAGATCTCGGCCGGACCTGCCATGCGCACCCGACCATGTCGGAAGCGGTCAAGGAAGCGGCCCTCGCCACCTTCTTCAAGCCGATCCATATGTGATCGACAGGGTGCCGGCTGCCCTTGTGGCCGGCACCATCAGCAGCCTGTCGGAGACCGCCGTCAGTCCGCCCTGGTCAGGCTGAAGCCGCGATCCTGAAGCAGGGCCACAAGCCCCTCCTTGCCCGGCAGGTGAAGCGCACCGACGGCGACGAAGGCATTGCCGCCGTCGAGGATGGGCACGGCGCGCTCCGCCATGCGATGGTTGCGGTCGATGATGATGCGCTGCTCGAAATCGGCATAACCGGCGCCGCTCTCCGTTGTCTCCGGCACGGCCGCCCGCATCATCGGGATCACCATGCCGGTTTCGCCGGCAAGATAGAGCTGGCTCATCGTCTCGATCACATCCTCGATCCCATCCCCCAGCAGCGCCGTCTGGATCAGCCCTTCGATCTGCGGCTCCAGCGGCAGGGAATTGAGCGCCTCGATCTGCTCCAGCATCGTTTCCAGCCCCTTCAGCGTCTTGCCCGAGGCAAGCGCATCCTGGGCGAGCTTCTGGTCAAGGTAGGAGGCACCGGAGGCTTTTCGCGCCAGTTCGCAGGCCGGAAGCGCGACGAAACTCGCAATCATCCAGGGCTTCATGCGCGACACCGCCGAAAGCGAGACGCCGCGGCGCTTCAGCCCTTCGGCAAGCCGGTCGGCATCGTCCTTGTCGATCAGGCTGGTGATCGTGCGGCCATCGGAAAACATCGCGAGGTCAGGTCGCGACAGGATCAGCGCGCTCGCCTTCTTCGCATCCGCGATCTCGTCGGATTCGACGACGACCGTGTCCGCCGCCGCATAGGCGTCGCGGGCAGGTGCCGGCATCGCCAGCACGCGCGGGTCGGTGACATGCATCGTACCGAGCAGATAGGACGGCGCGACGCCCGCCTTCTCGATCTTCCAGAAGATGCCCTTGCCGTTCTCGACCTGATCGGCCTCGGCGCGCAGCTTTGCATAGGCCGCCGGATCGTCGGCTTCGAGCCGCGTCAGCAGATTGTCGCCGCTGCAGGCTTTTGTTTGCGCAAGTGCCGGTGTTTCCGCAAGGGCCGGCGACACGGAGAAGAGCACCGCCGCAAGGGAGATGGCCACGAGCAGGTGCATCAGCGCCGCCAACCACAGCACGGTATCGCCGAGTGCACCGGCGAATGCGTCACGGCTTTGCCGCAGGATATGGTTCATGGCAACGGTCCTTCGAAACTCCCGGCGACCCTAGACCCGCACGCCTCACAATCCCTTAACGGGCGGCTTAAAGTTTTCGCTGTCAGGCGCGCGGATGCGCCCGGTCGTAGATTTCCAGGAGCCGCGCCGAATCGACGCCGGTATAGACCTGTGTGGTCGACAGGCTGGCGTGGCCGAGCAATTCCTGGATCGTGCGGAGATCGCCGCCGCCGGCCAGCAGATGCGTCGCGAAGGAATGGCGCAGCGCATGCGGCGTCGCGCTGTCGGGCAGGCCGAGCGCGCCGCGCAGCCGCTGCATCTCGCGCTGGATGATCGCCGGCTGGAGCGGACCGCCGCGCGCGCCGCGAAAGAGCGGCCCGTCCTTGGCAAGCGGATGGGGGCAAAGCGCGATATAGGTTTCGACAGCGTCCGTCGCCGCTCCGATCAGCGGCACGATTCGCGTTTTGCCGCCTTTGCCGGCAATGCGGAGCGACGTGGGCCGGCCCGCGAAATCGTCAACACCGAGGCCGAGCGCCTCCGAGATGCGCAGCCCGCAGCCGTAGAGCAGCGTCAGGACGGCGACGTTGCGCGCCGTGATCCAGGCCTCTTCCGAAAGCTGTTCGCCGGCATCGACGACGGCGAGCGCCTGCGTATCCGTCAGCGGCTTCGGCAGCGATTTCGGCTGTTTCGGCGAGCGGACGGCGGCCGCACCCGCGGCATTGGCAAGGCCGCGGCGTTCGAGATAGCGCAGAAAGGAGCGCAGGCCCGCAAGACCGCGGCCGAGCGTGCGCGCACCCGCCCCGTCGCGGCGTCTGGCGGCCAGATAGCCGCGCAGATCGGAAGGGCGAAGGTCGGCAATGGCCGTGAGCGTGGCGGGTCCGGCCAGATGCCGCGTGAGGAAGGCGAGGAACTGCCGCGTGTCGCGCTCATAGGCGTCGAGCGTATTGCCGGACAGGCGCCGCTCTTCCGCCAGCGCGGCGAGCCACGCCTGGCGGATTGTCATCAGTTCGGCATCGGCGATGACGAGGAGTTGATCCATGATTTTCCGGCACTAAATTGAGGTGATCATGCCGGGCGAGCCTTAGGGAATCGCTAACGTGGATAATTGGGTGTCATGCTTCGATCATATTCACTTGCGATAGGTGTCGGCGATCAGGATGGGCGGACCCATGACGAGACGTGATTCGGGAACGGCGTTCGGGCAGATTGCGGAAGCTCTGTCCCTCGTCACGCACGGACAACCCGGCCATATCGTCGATACGCTGATTGCCGAGCGCGGCACGCGGATCGCGCACCACCCGCTCTGGCCGGTGATGCGGCCCTTTCTCTACACGGTGCTGAACTACAGGCGCGCCAAGGCCTTCGCTGATGCCGTTGCCAATGTTCCGGGCTTCCAGGCCTTCGAATTCCTGAGCCAGACCCTCCAGCTCGACATCGCGGTGAAGCATGGCGAACGCCTGCCGGCGCAGGGCGGCTTCC
>CAMPIK010000518.1 GCA_946886325.1 uncultured Shinella sp. | reverse complement strand
GGCAACGGCGTGGCGGCGACGTTCTCCGGCATCCGGCGTCCGCGCGTGGTCTTCACCTGCTACCTGCTCTCGTCCTTCTGCGTCGCAACGGCCGGCCTGATGCAGGCAAGCCGCTCGCTCGGCAGCCAGAACACGGTCGGGCAGGGGCTGGAGCTGGAGGTGCTTGCGGCCGTCATTCTCGGCGGGGCGTCGCTTCTCGGCGGCTCCGGCACGATCGTCAAGACCGTCATCGGCGTCCTGATCCTCGGCTTCATCCAGAACGGCCTGCTGCTCATGGGGCTGCAGTTCTACGCGCAGTACGTCGTCACCTGGATCATCATCATCCTTGCCGTCTGGCTCGATATCGCAGCCAAGCGCGGCAAGCTCTGGTCACCGATCGCGTGAGGAGGAGATGGGATTGAAAGCGGGAGCACTGAGCACGGTCCTCGGCCGGGGCGCCATCTGGGGCTTCATCGTCCTCGAACTCGTCTTCTTCTCGGTGGCGGGCGAATTCCTGTCGCTGTCGAGCAAGGCCTTCATGGACATCGACAACATGCTGCTGCTCCTGAAGCAGTCGGCGCCGATCGGGATCATCGCCGTCGGCATGACGATCATCATGATCAACGGCAATATCGACCTCTCCGTCGGCGCCACCTTCGCGCTCGGCGGCATCGTCCTGCTCGACAGCATGACCTGGCCGATCTTTTCCGGGCTCGGCGACTGGGTGATCCCGGTCGCCTGGCTGCTGGCGCTCGCCGTCGGCGCGGCGCTGGGCGCGCTCAACGGGCTGATCGTCTGGAAGACCGGGGTCGATGCCTTCATCGTCACGCTCGGCTCGATGCTCGGCTATCGCGGCCTCGTCTTCATGTACAATGGCGAGCAGCCGACGTCCGAACTGAACTGGACGCTGGTGGATTTCACCGAGGCGCAGTTTCTCGGCATCCATACGGCGACCTGGTTCCTGCTGGGCGTCACGGCCGTCATCTGGTTCGTCATGACGCAGACCGTGCATGGCCGCAACGCCTATGCGATCGGCGACAACCGCGAGGCGGCGGTCAATGCCGGCATCCGCGTCGGCCCGCACATGATGGTCAATTTCACGATCATCGGCTTCCTGGCCGCGCTGTCGGCGGTGGTCTTCTATTCCGAATCCGGCTCGGTCAATCCCAATGACGGACAGCTCTACGAGCTGTGGGTCATCACGGCGGTCGTGCTCGGCGGAACGAAGCTCACCGGCGGTGCCGGCTCGATCCTCTCGACCTTCGGCGGCGTTCTCGCCATCGAACTGTTGCGCAAGGGTCTCGCCCATATCGGCGCCAATACGGAGACGGTCAATCTGGTGATCGGCCTCATCCTGATCGCGGTTCTGTTTCTCGACAGGCAGTTGAACATGAAGAGCAGGGAGGCGCTGAAGATATGACCGCTGAGACACCCGCCCTCAGGCTCGAGGGCATCGTCAAGACCTTTCCGGGCGTCCGGGCGCTGGACGGCGTCTCCTTCTCGGTCCTCGCCGGCGAGGTCCACGCGCTGATGGGCGAAAACGGCGCCGGAAAATCGACGCTCATGAAGGTGCTCGGCGGCATTCATCAGCCCGATGCCGGCCGCATCATCGTCGGCGACAGGCCCGTCGTGCTGGCAAACCCGCTGGAAGCCAAGTCCAAGGGCATCGTCTTCATTCACCAGGAACTGAGCCTTGCGACCGAACTGTCGGTTGCCGAAAACATCTATCTCGGCGAATTGCCGCGCCGGAGCTTCGGTCGTGTCGACTGGACCCGGCTCTTCGAGCAGACGGACGAAATCCTCAAGCGCCTGCGGGTCTCCTTCGATGCCAGGACGATCGTCGGTTCGCTCTCCATCGCCAATCAGCAGATGGTGGAGATCGCCCGCGCACTGACGGTGGATGCCAAGGCCGTGATCTTCGACGAGCCGACGGCCTCTCTCACCGACGCGGAAAAGGTCGTGCTCTTCGACGTGATCGCGGACCTGAAGGCGCAGGGCGTCGGCATCATCTACATCTCGCACCGCATGGAGGAAATCTTCCGGATCACCGACCGCATCAGCGTGCTTCGCGACGGGCAATATCGCGGCACGCTCGAGACACGGGACACCGACGAGGAGGAAATCACCCAGCTGATGATCGGGCGCAAGCTCGACCTGTCGCGCAACCGCGCGCATCACGCGCTCGGTGACGTGGCGCTCGAAACCCGTGGCTTGTCCTGCGGCAGGCTCTTCAGCGACATCAGCTTCGAGGTGCGCTCTGGGGAAGTCGTCGGCTTCTACGGGCTCGTCGGCGCGGGCCGGACCGAGATCGCCGAAACGCTGTTCGGCCTGCGCGAACCCTCCGGTGGAAAGATCATCGTCGGTGGGCAAGAGGTGGACATCGGCTCCCCCGCCGATGCGATAGGCCTGGGCATTTCGCTCGTGCCGGAAGATCGCAAGGGGCAGGGGCTCGTGCTCGCAATGAACTGCCGGGACAACATGACGCTGCCGCAGGTGGACAAACTGCGGAACGGACCTTTCGTGGCGGAAGGCGCGGAGAACGCGATCTTCGACGATTATCGTGCGCGGCTGGATATCCGCACGCCGGGCTGGAAACAGCTTGTCGGCAACCTGTCGGGCGGCAACCAGCAGAAGATCGTCATCGGCAAGTGGCTGTCGATGCGGCCGAAAGTGCTGATCGTCGACGAGCCGACGCGGGGCATCGACGTCGGCTCGAAGGCCGAGATCCACAACCTCCTTCGCGAGCTTGCGGCGCAAGGCTATGCCGTCATCGTCATCAGTTCGGAAATGCCGGAGGTGCTGCATGTCAGCGACCGCATCATCGCCATGTACCGCGGCCGCATCAC
>CAMPIK010000517.1 GCA_946886325.1 uncultured Shinella sp. | reverse complement strand
GATCGGCAGCGATGTCGACCATGTCTTTGCCCGCATGAAGGCCTTCGACAAGGCGCCGGGCAACCGCATCGGCGACTACGATCTCGACGCCAATGACAGTTTCACCATGACCGTCGATTTCGCCAACGGCGCGCTCGGCGTCGTCCATGCCAGCCGCTGGGCGACCGGCCACCTCAACGAGCTGCGCCTGCGCGTGCATGGCGACAAGGGCGCGCTGGAGGTCATCCATTCGCCCGAGGGCTCAAGCCTGCGCGGCTGCCTCGGCGATGACGTCCAGACGGCGACATGGAAGGTGCTGGACGCCGGCATCGTGCCGACCAACTACCAGCGCTTCGCCGCCGCGGTTGAGGCCGGCACGGGCAGCGTCGAGCCGGGCTTCCGCCATGCGGCCGAGCTGCAGAAAGTGCTGGATCTGGCCATTTCGACGGAAGTCGAGCGCCGGGAGATGACGGTCAACGCGCCGGCCGAGGTCATCCCGGCGGCGGCGCGGTCGACCGGCGGATGACGAGGTCGACGGGCCAGACCTCCTGAAGCGTTTCGGGTCTGGCGCCTGCCACCAGCCGCATCGCCATGTCCGCGATCCGCGCGCCGGCATCGCGGATCGGCGAGCGTGTCGTCGAGACGGTCGGCACCAGATTTTCCGGGCTGAGATAGGGAAACACGTCATCATGGGCGATGACGGACACGTCGCGCCCGACGGTGAGCCCGGCAACGCGAATCGCGCGCATGGCGCCGAGCCCCGACATCATCGAGCCGGTAATCACCGCTGTCGGCGGTTCGGCCCCCTCCAGAAACCCGCGCATCAGCCGGAAACCGATCTCGTCGGTAAAGGCGCCGTTGCCGAGCAGGGATGGCGCCACCGGCACGCCGCGGGCGGCCAGCGCGCCTCGATAGCCGGCCTCCCGGTCGCGCGCATAGGTGTTGCGGGTGTTGCCGCTGATGAAGGCGATGCGCCGGTGGCCGAGATCGAGCAGATGGTCCGTCGCCTTGCGGATCGCGCCCTCGTTGTCGATGTCGAGATAGGCGAAGGCCTCGGCCGCGTCGCTGCGTCCATGCACGACGAAGGGCAGCCTGAGCGAGCGAAGCAGTTCGATCCTCGCATCGGTGCAGGCGGGTGACGTGACGATGACCGCATCGACCCGCTTGCTTGCGGCAAAGCGCCTGTAGGCGTCCTCTTCCGCCGCGCCGCCATCGACGGTCGAAACCAGGATGTCGAGGCCTTCCAACTGCAGCCGGCTCGAGAGCCCGTTCATGAATTCGCTGAAATGCGGGCCGAAGCTGGCGCCGCCCTGCAGCACGATGCCGATCGCGCCGGCGCGTCCGGTCGCCAGGCTGCGCGCGCTGGTGTTCGGCCGGTAGCCAAGCTCCTCGGCGGCCTTCAGCACGCGGGCGCGCGTCGCCTCGCTGACTTCGGGATAGCCGCCGAGCGCACGGCTTGCCGTCGTCTGCGACAGCCCGATGCGTTCGGCAAATTCCTTGAGGTTCATGCGTTCTCACGTCTCGCCCGGTCCTCCATCCCGCGTTGGACCGGCGCCTTTCCGCGGCGGGGTGAGCCGCCTTGCAGGAAAAATATCAGATTCTTTTCAAAGGCACGGGAATAAACCGCCGCCGCCGTCGTTTTCCCTCCCGTCAACGCCGCCGCTGGTCTCCGAAGTCGGGGAAAGCGGCGGCGAAACCCGAACGGCGGGCGATCCGGCGAAGGTGCCGGAGCGTACAGGGAGCGGCCTTCGCACCAGACCGTCAGCAGAAACCCGAAAGGATCCAAGTCATGGCGAATGATGAAGACAAGAAAATCGAGGCGGGTGAAGGTGAGGAAATCTCCACCTCCCGTCGCTCGGCCCTGTTCAAGCTGGGCCTCGCGGGTCTTGCCATCTACACGGCGCCCGCCATCCTGACGCTCAGCGAGGCGGAAGCCGGCGGTCGGCGCAGCAAGAACAGCCGCAAGAGCAAGAAGAGCAAGAAGAGCCGCCGCAGCCGGAGGAATCGTCGCCGTCGCGATCGTAACCGGAAGTCGCGCAACAGCCGGCGCAGCAAGAACAGCCGCAATCGTCGCAGCGGTCGCCGGAGCGGGCGCAACGGACGCAACGGGCGTAGCCGTCGCAGCTGATCCCAGGCATTCGACATGTTCGGCCGGCACCCCGCGTGCCGGCCGTTTTCGGTCTGCCGTTTCGATAAGATTGCGGTCTGCCGGCAGACGGCCGCATACTGAAAGCAAGTCCAGGCGAGGGCCAAGGGGCGGGTTCGCATGACAGTTCTTCGATACGAGATATTCGGCGAGGCGGTGGATTTCGTCGATTGCCCGGACTTCGCCGATGGGTTCCTCTCCATCCTGCGCGGCTGGACCTTCCGGGCGATCCCGCACGATCCCGACCGGCCGCCCTATCTGGTCTTCGAGAAGAACCGCGGCGGCTATCAATGGCGTTCGCCCTGGCTGACAGAGCAACAGCGCGCGCGCCGCGGCAAAAGCCGCACCGTGCAGGACGCGGTCTGCGATTTTCACTATGAGTTCATCGACTGGTATGCCGACCGCCATCCGCGGAATTTCTGCCTGCATACCGCAGCCGTCGCCTTTTCCGGCGGCGCCATTCTGTTTCCGGCCGTGCAGAAGGCCGGTAAGTCGACGCTGACCATGCATCTCGCCATGCGCGCGCACCCGCTGCTCGGCGACGACGTGGTGGCGATCGACGCCGATACGCTGGATGCAGACTCGCTCGGCCTCCTGCCGCGCATGCGGTTGCCGCTGCCACAGCGCGAGGCCGATCCCGGCTATGCGGATTTCCTTGCGGCGCGCGCCGGGGGATCGCCGATCCTGCGGTCGGTCGCGCGAGTG
>CAMPIK010000516.1 GCA_946886325.1 uncultured Shinella sp. | reverse complement strand
TGGGCCGCGTCCGCGCCAATGTGCTGATCTCGGGCGGTACCGGTTCGGGCAAGACCACCCTGCTCAACTGCCTCACCGCTTTCATCGAGAAGGATGAGCGAGTCATCACCTGCGAGGACTCGGCCGAACTGCAACTGCAGCAGCCGCATGTGGTGCGCCTCGAGACGCGTCCGCCCAACCTCGAAGGCGAGGGCGAGGTAACCATGCGCGACCTGGTCAAGAACTGCCTGCGCATGCGGCCCGAGCGCATCATCGTCGGCGAGGTGCGCGGACCCGAGGTCTTCGACCTGTTGCAGGCGATGAACACCGGCCATGACGGCTCGATGGGCACGATCCACTCGAACAGCCCGCGCGAATGCCTGAACCGCATGGAATCCATGATCGCCATGGGCGGCTACACGCTGCCGCAGAAGACCGTGCGCGAGATCATCGTGGGCTCGGTCGACGTCATCATCCAGGCCGCGCGCCTGCGCGACGGCTCGCGCCGCATCACCCACGTCACCGAGGTGATCGGCATGGAAGGCGACGTGATCATCACGCAGGACCTTGTCCTCTACAACATCAAGGGCGAGGACGCCGGCGGCAGGCTCCTGGGAGAGCACGTCTCGACCGGCATCGGCCGGCCGCATTTCTGGGACCGCGCGCGCTATTACGGCGAGGAGCAGCGTCTCGCCGCGGCGCTGGAATCGATGGAGACGCGGGCGCACTGATGCGGGGAAGGCACTGACCGGATGTTCGGCATCGACACCACCGTACTGGCCTTCATCGCGCTCGCCGGCTTCAGCGCCGGCGCTGTCGCCTACGCGTTCCTGTTCAACACGATCTCCGAGGAAAAGACCACCGAACGGCGGCTGGACACGATCAAGAAGGCCGAGACCGACCGCACCGTCGTCACCGCCAGCCGCGACCGCGCCGCGGAAGCCGCCAAGCGCCGGAAATCGGTCCAGGATTCGCTGAAGGAGCTGGACGCCAAGCAGGCCTCCACGGACAAGAACATCAAGAAGCCGCCCTTGAGAATTCAGCTCAGGCAGGCCGGCATGCAGGTTTCGGTCGAACGTTTCTACCTCTATTCCGTCGTCTGTGGCATCGTTGTCACGGCCATCGCCTTTTTCTTGAACGCGCCGCTTCTCGTCCTGCCCGGAGCGTTCATAGCGGGGGTGTTCGGCCTGCCGCGCTGGTTCGTCTCGTTCAGGCGGGCGCGCCGCGTGAAGGCGTTCCTCAACGAATTTCCCAACGCGCTCGACATCATCGTGCGCGCCGTCAAGTCCGGCCTGCCCCTCAACGACGGCGTCAGGCTGATCGCATCGGAAGCGCCGGAACCGGTGAGGGGCGAGTTCCGCCGCATCGTCGAATCGCAGCAGGTCGGCATGTCCATACCCGATGCGGCGATGCGCATGCCCGAAACGATGCCTTGCCCGGAGGCGGGCTTCTTCGGCATCGTCATACAAATTCAGAGCCAGGCCGGCGGCAACCTGTCGGAGGCGCTCGGCAACCTGTCGCGCGTGCTGCGCGACCGCAAGAAGATGAAGGCCAAGGTTCAGGCGCTGTCCATGGAGGCGAAGGCCTCGGCCGCGATCATCGGCGCGCTGCCCTTCATCGTCGCCTGCCTCGTCTATCTGTCGAGCCCGAACTACATCATGCCGCTGTTCACGACCAGCACCGGCCACCTGATCCTGGGCATAGCCGGAATCTGGATGTCGATCGGCATCTTCGTGATGCGCAAGATGATGAATTTCGAAGTGTAGGGCCGCAAAATGACCGTACAAGTCGTCAAGGCTCTGACCGATCCGGCATTCCTGATCGCGCTGCTGGTCGGCATTGCGGTCTTCGCGACCTTCTTCACGGTGATGCCTTCGCTCAGCGGCAACACGCTGAAAACGCGTATGAAATCCGTGGCGCTCGAGCGCGACGAACTGCGCCTCAAGCAGCGCGCCCGGCTGGCCGCGGAGGCCGACAGGCGCCGCAAGGGCCTGCGCGAGGAGCAGTCGCTCGGCATGCGGGCGATCGTCGACCGGCTGGATCTGAGGCGCGCGCTGGCCGACGAGAACACGCTCGCCAAGCTGAAGGTCGCCGGCTTCCGCGGCCAGAACCCGCTGACGCGGTTCCTGTTCTTCCGGCTGGTCCTGCCCTTCGTCTTCTTTGCGGCGGCCGCCGCCTACGTCTTCCTGCTCGGCGGCCTTCCCGCCCAGCCGACTTTCGTCAAGGTCTTCGTCTGCATCGTCGTCGCCTATGCCGGCTTCTATGCGCCGGTCCTTTACGTCAGCAACCGCGCCACCAAGCGCAAGCAGTCGATCCAGCTCGCCTGGCCGGATGCGCTGGATCTGATGCTGATCTGCGTCGAGTCCGGCATGTCGATCGAAGCGGCCATCCGCAAGGTCGCCGACGAGATCGGCAGCCAGTCGGTCGCCCTGGCCGAGGAACTGATCCTGACCAATGCCGAGCTGTCCTATCTTCCCGAGCGCAAGCAGGCCTACGATAACCTGAACGCGCGCACCGGGCTGGAGTCGGTGAAGTCGGTGACCCAGGCGCTGATCCAGGCCGAGCGCTACGGCACGCCCGTCGCCCACGCGCTGCGCGTGCTCGCCAGCGAAAGCCGCGACATGCGCATGAACGCGGCCGAGAAGAAGGCCGCCGCCCTGCCGCCGAAGCTCACCGTGCCGATGATCCTGTTCTTCCTGCCGGTATTGTTCGCGATCATCCTTGGACCGGCCGGCATCCAGGTCAGCCAGCAGGGCGGCCTCTTCGGCGACGGCCCGAAGACCATGCAGGAATAGGGCGCGTCCGGACGGGTTCGCCTCGAGAGAAGCAAAAAGGCCGGTCCAGCGACCGGCCTTTTGCTG
>CAMPIK010000515.1 GCA_946886325.1 uncultured Shinella sp. | reverse complement strand
GGATCGCGAAGCTGGCCGTAGCGATCGCCCCAGAACATCGTCTCGATCGGCATGACGACATCCATGCCCGCATCGACCGCACGCGCCCACCAGGTGTCGATATCGTCGACGACGAGCTGCATCGTGAAGCCCTGCGGCTTTTCCCAGGGATGGCCGTAGTCGGGATAGGCATCGGCGAGCATCAGCGAACTGCCGTTGACATAGAGGTGCACATGCATGGTGCGGCCCTGCTCGTCCGGCGGCACGAGGAAGGCGCGCTCCGCACCGACCGCCTTCTCGTAGAATTCCGCGGCCTTCACCGCGCCATCGACCGTCAGATAGGCGACGAGCCCGCCCTTGACGGGCGGCATGGCCTGGTACTCGGCCTGGGGAATGTCGTTTGCTGTGTCCATGTCCTGCTCCTTTTGGAATTCCTGCCGCGACACGCGGTCTTCAGGAATGACGAAGCAGGATTGCCCGATCCGACAGGCCGGGCAAAATTTATTGGCAGGACATATTGGACAGGGCGCGGATCAGAGATCGATGATCGTGCCGCGGCCGTCGTTCCAGATGCGCGGCTCGCCGCGACGGGCGCGGCTGCGGGCATGAACGGGCGCGCGGGCCGGCAACAGCCCGATCCGCGTCGCGAGCCAGCTTCCTGCCATCACGACGAAGGCAATGCCGGCGAGCGCCAGGCCGAGCGAGGCGGCGAAGACGACGAGCGCCCCCGCGATGACGAAACCGAGGCCCGTAAACAGGATAGTGCGGATGCTTTGCATGGTATTGCCCTTTCTCCTCCGGCAATGTGGGAATGGATTATGTCCGATACAAGGCTAACGTCCGGTTGCCGGGCGCCGGAAAGAAAGGCAAAAGAAGACATGAATGTTCCGTCCCTTCGTCATCCCCTCCGGCTGCGCCGCTCCGTGCTGAGCGTGCCCGCGAGCAACGCCCGAGCCCTTGAAAAATCGAGGCTTCTCGATTGCGACGCCATCATCTTCGATCTGGAGGACTCGGTCCTGCCGGAGAAGAAGGCGGAGGCGCGCACCATGCTCGCCCGACATTTCGCCACGCTCGACGACAAAAAGGGTCACGAACATGTGATCCGCGTGAACGCGCTCTCCGGGCCGGATTGGCAGGCCGACATGGAGACGGTGCTTGCCTGCGCGCCCGATGCCGTGCTGCTTCCGAAGATCGACGAGCCGCAGCATGTGCTCGATGTCGTCGACTGGCTGGCCGAAAAGGGCGCCGACGATGCGCCGCGGATCTGGGCGATGATCGAGACGGCGGCCGCCATCCTCAATCTCGCGCCGATCGCGGAGGTCGGCCGCACCCATGGCGGACGGCTCGACTGCTTCGTGATCGGCCTCAACGATCTCAGGCGCGAGACCGGCATTGCCGATGTCACTGGCCGGCCCTACCTGATGCCGCTCCTGATGCAGGCGATCGTTGCGGCGCGCGCCTCCGGGCTCGACATTCTCGACAGCGTCTTCAACGACTTCTCCGACATCGACGCCTTCGCGGCGGAATGCGAGCAGGGCCGGCTGATGGGTTTCGACGGCAAGATGCTCATTCATCCCGCCCAGATCGAAGCGGCAAACCAGGCCTTCGGCGTTTCGGAAGCCGACGCCGCGGCGGCCCTCCTGATCGTTGCGGCCTTCGGCGCGCCGGAAAATGCCGGCAAGGGCGCCATCAATCTCAAGGGCCGCATGGTGGAAAAGCTGCATGCCGAACAGGCGGAGCGGCTGCTCGCCAAGGCCGACCTCATTGCAGACAGGAATCTGCCGAAAGGACGATCATGAAAGTCTACCGCTTCCTGACAGGGCCAGACGATGCGAGCTTCTGCCACAAGGTGACGCTGGCGCTGAACAAGGGCTGGGAGCTGCACGGCTCGCCGAGCTACGCCTACAACGACGAGACCCGGCAGATGCAGTGCGGTCAGGCGGTGGTCAAAGATGTGCCCGGCAAGGATTACGAGCCGGAAATGAAGCTTTCCGAGCAATAGCCGGCAGCCCTGTTCCGGATGGAACAGCGGCGGCGTCTGGCCCGTGCGATTGTCCTCTCACCGGACGAGATTGGCTCCTCCGAAACGATCCGAGAGAGGGAATTCCAATGCGCAAGTTCATCATCGCAGCCGCCGTCGCCACCACCGCAGCGCTTTCCTTCGCTGCCCCGTCCCAGGCCGGCTATTACGGCGGCCACAACAATGGCTACTACGGCGGCCACTATCAGTCCTATTGCTTCGTCAAGAAGGTCCGCTTCTACGACTACTACGGCAACCTGCGCTTCAAGCGCATCCGCGTCTGCCACTAAGCGCATCCCCTGTCGGATCGAACCGATCCGGAAACCATGACCATCCCGACGTCCTCCCGTCACACGAAACTCCGGCCGATCCCTGCGGCCGGAGTTTTCGTTTGGACACGCGGCGGTCCGGATTTACCATGTCACCCGGCAATCGCGCCGAGACTGGTAATTGCCGCCGCTTTCCGCCATATACAGCCGTAAATCGCGGCTCCGGCCGCGCACGGATTGCCGCCATGACCGCAACGGTTCCATTCGCCCGCATGAACGGACTGGGAAACAAGATCCTGGTCGTGGACATGCGTGGCCGCAAGGACCGGGTAACATCATCAGCGGCAATCGCGCTCAACGGCGATCCGGCGACGGTCTTCGATCAAATCATGGCGATCCACGATCCACGGGCCGACGGCACGGACGCCTTCATCGACATCCTGAATTCCGACGGCTCGAAGGCCGAGGCCTGCGGCAACGGAACACGCTGCGTCGTGCAGGCGCTGGCCGCCGAGACCGGCCGCAAGGTCTTCACCTTCCAGACGGTCGCCGGCATCCTGAATGCCGTGGAGC
>CAMPIK010000514.1 GCA_946886325.1 uncultured Shinella sp. | reverse complement strand
CTTCTCTATATCGACCGCCACCTCGTGCACGAGGTGGCGGTCGATATAGAGAAGACAGGTTCCGTCGTCCTGGGTGTTGACGACGTGGTCGGCCCAGATCTTGTCATAGAGGGTGCGGGGTGCGCTCATGGCTCTTCATCCGTCTGAAATACTGAAAATTGGAAACAGGCAGCCGAAACGGCTGCGAAACCCGGCAAGGCTCAGGATAGGCGGCTGTTGAGCGCGCCGGAGACCCGCGCGAAAAAGCGTGCCGGCAGACGCTTGTGGTCCTGCAGCACGACGATACACGGGCTCATGCATCCGAATTTGGATTCCATGAGCCTGCATATAACGATTTTTCGACAGTTCGGCAATCGGCTGGTGCCGCCACTCGTTTTGGCTCGCAGCAGAGGTCATCGGTCCTCGGTGGCGATAACTCCGCTCGGCGACTTTCAAGGCTCCCGTCCCTCACTCGATATCCCGGAGCGAATCGAGCGGCCCGGTGAGCGCGGTGCGGGGCGGAACGAGCATCGGCTTGACGAGGTAGGTGACGGGTTGGGGGCGCCGGGTGCCGAGGATTTCGAAGCCCTTGCTGATCATCGCCTCGCTGTCCTGCCGGATCATGAAGACCGGAAAGGGCAGGAACGAGCCGAAGGGGTCGTAGTCGTAGCAGCCGACGACGATATCGGCGAAGGTCTCGTGCGGATGTTGCGCGAGGAAGCGCATCAGGCCTTCGAGATTGATCGAGGAATTCACGAAGAAGCACTTCGGCAGCTTGCCGTGGTTGTCGTAGAAGGCCTCGAAGGCGCGGGCCGTCATGCCGGGCGAATAGCCGGTCGGCTGGATGCAGATATCCGGATCGCCGCCCAGCATGTCCCGTTTGACATCGCGGAAACCGCGGATGCGCTCGCGGCTGGCGTGGTCGTCGCGACCGCCGAACAGATAGATCTCATCGGCCGCCAGCGGGCCTGTCTCCCGGACGCGCTCGACGATGGCCCGCGTCAGCACGCAGGCGCCTTCGTAATTGTCGCTGATCACGGACGGCGCCTTGGTGCCCGGCAGGTCGATATTGACGTGCCTCAGTCCGGCCTTCTCGCAGACCGCGTGCACGCCGTCCGGATCGGTCGCACCGGCGATGAACAGCTCGTCGATCGAATAGGCGATCAGCGTTTCGACGACCTTGCGCTCCTCCTCCGGATCGCGGCAGGCACTGACGACGATCGGGCACTGGCCGCGGCTTCTGACCCCCGCCTCGAAAGTCTGTGCCATCGAGGAAAAATAGCGGTTGTCATGCACCGGCAACATCAGTCCGACGAGGCCCGAGCGTGACGAGCGCAGGCCCCGCGCCTGCAGGTTCGTCGTGTACTGGTGCTCGTCGGCAAGGCCGCGGATGAGGTCCGCCGTCGCCTCCTTGATGCGCCGCTTGCGCCAGCTTCCGTTGAGGACCGCGCTGACCGTCGAGGGCGAACAGCCCGACAGGACCGACAGGTCGTAGATCGTCGCCTTCTTCTTGCTCGTATCCGTCATGCCCGCCACTCCTGTCCGCATTTCCTTAGGAACAATTGCCCCTTGACGAAAGCGGAACCTTCGTCGATATTCATTGCACCATCGATTGTGCAAAAAAGAAAGATCGATTGTGCACGATGGTCTCGCCGGAGGAGGCGAGACGGGAGGCAAGGGTATCGCCCTGGCCATGGAGCAACAGGAACAGCCTGCCGTGACGCGGCCGGCCGTTCGGTCGCGGGAGCGACCGTTGAGGAGGAAAAGTCATGAGGAAGCTTGTCATAGCGGCCTTCGCCGCATCGCTGTCGCTCGCCGGTGCGGCGGTTGCCTTCGCCCAGGACGCGCCGAAGGTCGGCATCGTCGTCAAGATCGGCGGCATCCCCTGGTTCAACGCGATGGAAGCCGGTATCAAGGAGCAGGGCGAGAAGCTCGGCATCGACGCCTTCATGGTCGGCCCGACGAGCGCCGACCCGGCACTCCAGGTGCGCGCCATCGAGGACCTGATCGCGCAGGGCGTCAAGGTCATCGGCGTGGTGCCGAACGACGCCAAGGTTCTGGAACCCGTGCTCACCAAGGCGCAGGCCGCCGGCATCAAGGTCATCACCCATGAATCGCCCGCCCAGAAGGGCGCCGACTGGAACTTCGAACTGGCTTCGTCCACCGGCTTCGGCGAGGCGCACGGAAAACTGCTGGCCGAAAAGATGGGCGGCAAGGGCGAATACGCAGTCTTCGTCGGCTCGCTGACCGTGCCGCTGCACAATGCCTGGGCCGATGCGGCCATCGAATATATCAAGGCGAACTACCCGGACATGACGCTCGTCGGCGAGCGTTACGGCGTTGCCGAAGACGTCGACAAGAGCCGCTCCACGGCGCTCGACCTGATCGCCGCGCATCCGGATCTCAAGGGCTTCCTCGCCTTCGGCAGCCAGGGTCCGATTGGTGCCGGCCGCGCGGTCGAGGAACGCCGCAAGACCGGCGAGATCTTCGTGCTCGGTCCCTTCTCGCCCGGCCAGGGCCAGAAGCTCATCAAGTCGGACGCCATTTCCGGCGGCTTCATGTGGAACCCGAAGCAGGCCGGCGAGGTCTTCGTCACGCTCGCCGACCGCATGATCAAGGGTGAAAGCGTGAAGGAAGGCGACGATATTCCGGGCCTCGGCGTAATCAAGCCGGCCGGCAACGACATCATCGTCGACCAGCTTCTCGCCATCAACAAGGACACGGTCGACGAACTGGCCGCCATGGGGCTCTAAGAGCCTCCCTCCCGGGTGCCGGGCCGGTCCGTCGCGACCGGCTCCGCGCTCCGGAACAGCCACAGGGTGGAGGGCGCGCGCCCGAAACCATCGCCCATGTTGACAGTCGAC